>JAHCKV010000275.1 GCA_026125595.1 Burkholderiales bacterium
GCTGTGCGTGCCGACCAACTGGGTGCCGATGCCGGACCAACCGACCGATCAACTGGTCATGGCGAACATCCTCGCGATGGGTGGCGCCCATTCCAATGCGCTGTTCGTCGCCGCGGCCGATCGGGTCGGCGTCGAACGTGGCCAGCCGTTCCTCGGCAACAGCCTGATCGTCAGCAACGTCGGCTGGCCGATCGCGGGCCCGGCCAGCGCCACCGACGTGCAGACGCTCTTCGCGGACATCAATCTGTCGGACGCGCGGCGGCGACGCAATCTCAGCGACTTCAATCACATCCTGCGCGACCGCCGCACGGATGTGTACGATGAGATGCTCGGCACGGACACGAAGCCGGGCTGGTACTGAAACCCGCCGCCATCCTTCACCGGTCCTCGACGATGCTCCAGTTCCACATGATTCCCGGTGCGCCGGAACCGGTCGCGCCGTTTTCCCACGCCACCGAGATCGATGGCTGGGTGTTCGTCACGGGCCAGATGCCGACCTACCCGGGCGAACCGGATCGCCCCGTACCCGAAGGCATCGAGGCGCAGACGCGACAGGTCATGAACAACCTCAGGACGGTGCTGGAAGGTCTCGGTCTCGGACTGCAGCACGTCGCGCGGACCGGTGCGTATCTGACCCATTTCGACGCCGACTACGCGGTGTTCAACCGGATCTACCGCAGCTACTTTCCGGACGGCCGATTGCCGGCCCGCACGTGCATCGGTGTGTCCGGACTGGCGAAAGGCGCGCGCGTGGAGATCGACTTCATCTGCCGGCGGTTCTAGCACGATGGCGCCGCTGATTCGTCCGTTGCCGGTGGATCGCATCCGCCCGGACAACACGGCCGTCCTGGTGATCGACATGGAGCGCGACTTCGTCGACGCGGGCGCGGTCCAGGAAACGCCGGGCGGCCGGGCGCTCGTGCCGGTCATCAACCGGCTGATCGGCTGGGCGCGCCATCACGCGGCACCGGTGATCTTCACGCACGAGATGCACCGCGCCGATCACAGCGACTACGGCATCGAGCTCGAATTCGATCCGGTCCATTGCATCGAAGGCACGCCGGGTTGCGAGCTCACCGATGGACTGGACGTGCAGCCCCACGATTGGCGGATCCGCAACAAGCGCCGCTACGACAGCTTCGTCGGCACCGATCTCGATCTGCTGCTGCGCTCGCGCCGCATCGAGAACCTCGTCTGCTGCGGCGTGACCACGCATTGCTGCGTGTTGAGCACGGTCTACTCGGCCCGCCATCTCGACTACCGGGCCATCGTGCCGGCGGACGCCGTGGCCGCCGTGTCGCCGGCGCACCAAGAGGCCGCGCTGCTGTGCATGAGCGACGTCTTCGCGTACATCACCGACGTCGCGAGCGTCGTCGCGCTGTGGCCGTCCCCCGGCGGCGCCGGGGTGTGGCGGTGTCGGTTGCGCGCCCGGCGGTGTGGGTCGGTGCCGTGGCCGCCTCGGCGGTGAATTGCTGAACGGCCTCAGTGGTGGCGCACCTCGGCTACGGCCGCGTGTCACCGCGGTGGAATCGGAACAGCTGCGATCGATGACACCGAAGCTTCAACCATTCGTCGCGGGACCGTCCGGCGGACCGTGGCTGCCGCTGCCGGCGGCCGACGACGTGTTCTGCTGTCTCGGCGACGAACGCTCGTACCACCGGCGCGATCAGGCCTACCGCGCCGTCCTCGAAAGTGACGTGACGCCCATCGCGCACTCCGCCGCAGCCGGCGGATGCCGGCGCTTCGTGCTGGTGGCGCCGATGGCGGCCTTCCTGCAGTTGGCGGGGACCGGACGCGGCTTCACCAGCACAGCCGAAGCGACGACCGCCGCGCTCGGCTTCGAAACGATCGTGTTCGTGCGACCGACCGAGAACGACCGCAAGCGCGAGGGCACGTGGCTGCAGCGCGCCGCGGCGGCGTGGATCGGCACGCTCGCCCACTACCTGACGCCGCAGCAGTTGCAGCCCGTGACGTCGAAGACCGTTGCCGCGGCCGTCGTGGGGGCTCCGTGGAAACTCGGCCCGGGCATCCACGTGATCGGCGCGGAGAATCTGCAGGCCGCGGCTGCCATGTGATTTCGATTGGTCTGCATCTTGCAATATCCCAGGCCATGGGCACCCCGCACGACAGCGCCGAGTACGCAGCCACGCTGGCATTGGTGGCTTCCGCGTCGCGCCGGATTCCGGCGGCA
This sequence comes from Burkholderiales bacterium, assembly GCA_026125595.1. Classification (GTDB taxonomy): domain Bacteria; phylum Pseudomonadota; class Gammaproteobacteria; order Burkholderiales. The sequence continues at coordinate 2,192 of JAHCKV010000275.1, forward strand.
GGCATGCCACGCGCTCTCGATCCGCTGTTTCCCCGGCTCGCCGCGTGCCACGACGACGACGAGGCGCTGCTCACCGAAGAACGCATCTGGTCCTTGTGGATGTACCACCCGCACCGTGGCGCCGCACGCGATCTGGACCGCGCCGCCACCGAGATCGCCCACCATTGCCACGATCTTGCGGAAACCCGGTTGACGCGGCTGCTGCGCCACGCGCCCGACTTCTGCGAAGCGTGGAACAAGCGCGCCACGCTGTATTACCTGCAGGAGCGGGATGACGACTGTCTGGTCAGCCTGCACCGCGTGCTCGAACTGGAACCGCGCCATTTCGGCGCCATGTGCGCGTTGGGCGAGATCGCGCTGGCGCGCGGGGCCATCGACGACGCGCTGTTCGCGTTCGAGGCCGCGCTGCGGATCCATCCGCATCTGATCGAAGCGCGGGACCGCGTCCAGGAGCTGCGACCGACCGCCCACTGAGGCCGCCCCGGACGCACGTGCTAGGCTCGGCGCATGACCGAGCCTGTTTCTTCCCTGCCGGACGTGTTCACGCGCCGCGAACCGCTGGCCGACTATCTCGCCCGCACCGATCACGTATCGAGCTCCGCGCTGCGCCGCTTCCTGCGCACGGGCCGCCCTCCGGAACTGGCGGTGATCGCCGATCCGACACCCCGCGAGGCCTCGCTCGGCGACGCGTTGCACGCGCTGCTGCTGGAACCCGACCGGTTCGACGAATCGTTTTTGCGGCTCGACGGCGCGACCCGTGCGCCGGAACTGCGGGACGATCCGGCCGCGCCTTCCGGTCGGACCTGGCTGTCGGCACGTGAATGCACCGCGCTGGACGGCATGTGTCGCGCGATCCGCAGTTTCGCCCGCATGCCGCTGGGCCGTTGGCTCGAAACCGGCGAGAAGGAACTGTCGCTGTACTGGCACGACGGTCAGGGCGGCCGCTGGAAGGGGCGCCCCGACTGCTTCGACGGCGACGTGATCCTCGAACTGAAGACCTCGTCCGATCCGCGGCCCGCGAAGTTCGCCAAGGTCCGCAAACGCTTCGGCTACGACCTGCAGGCCGCGCTGTATCTCGAAGGCGTCGGACGCCTGACCGGCACGCAGCCGCGATTTCTGTACGTGGCGGTCGAAACGGTCCGCCCGCACACGGTATGGGTCATCGAGCCGACGCCCGGCGAGCTGAGCGCCGCGACGGCCGCGTTGGCCGATGCCCGCGCCCGCTTCCGCGCCGCGCAGACCACGCCCGATCTGCTGGCCTGAGGCCGGCCGCGCGGGCTCGCTATACTCCCGCCCCGACCCGAATCTCTCCACCCTCAACGAAGAAGGTCCTGCATGCGTCGCGTCACCCTCACCCGTTTTCTCATCGAAGAGCAGCGCGCCAAGGGCGCCATCGAAGGCGATCTGCGCCTTCTGGTGGAAGTCGTGGCGCGCGCCTGCAAGAGCATCAGCAACGCGATCAGCCGCGGCAGCCTGACGGGCTCGCTCGGCGCCACGGACAGCGAGAATGTCCAGGGCGAAGTGCAAAAGAAGCTCGACGTCATCTCCAACGAGATCCTGCTCGAAGCCAACGAATGGGGCGGCCACCTCGCCGCGATGGCTTCCGAAGAGATGGATCTGCCCTACGCGATCCCGCACCGCTACCCGAAGGGCGAGTATCTGTTGTTGTTCGATCCGCTCGACGGCTCATCGAACATCGACGTCAACGTGGCGGTCGGCACGATCTTCTCGGTGCTGCGGTGCCCCGAAGGCGTCGACGAGCCGGACGAACGGCATTTCCTGCAACCGGGTGCGCGGCAGGTCTGTGCCGGCTATGCGGTCTACGGTCCGACGACGCTGCTGGTGCTGACCGTCGGCGACGGCGTGCATACCTTCACGCTGGACCGCGAACTGGGCAGCTTCGTGCTGACGCAGGAAAACCTGCAGATCCCCGCGGACACGAAGGAATACTCGATCAACGCATCGAATCAGCGACACTGGGAGGCACCGGTGCAGCGCTACGTCGGTGAACTGTTGGCCGGCAAGACCGGGCCGCTCGGCAAGGACTACAACATGCGCTGGGTCGCGTCGATGGTCGCCGATGTGCACCGGATCCTGTCGCGCGGCGGCATCTTCATGTACCCGCGGGATGCGCGCGAACCCGGCAAGCCCGGCAAGCTGCGGTTGATGTACGAAGCGAATCCGATGGCGTTCATCGTCGAACAGGCCGGCGGCGCCGCGACCAATGGTCATCAGCGCATCCTCGATCTCGTGCCGACGACGTTGCATGAGCGTGTCGCGGTGTTTCTCGGCTCACGCAACGAAGTGGAGCGGGTCACCGGGTATCACGCGGCGGCGCGCTAGCACGACGCTTCTTGCGCCCGTACGGGCGTTCGAAAGCGGACGCCCGGCAACGGAACTCCAGAAGTGCGAACCCCCGGCATCTCGTGGAGGATGTCCGGGGGTCCGGTACCGCGGCGACATCGGGCTGTTGCACCCGATGCCGATGGAGATTCAACTCAGGTGATTGCTGACCAGCTTGGTCAGTTCGAACATCGTCACCTGCTTCTTGCCGCCGAACACGGCCTTCAGCTTGTCGTCGGCGTTGATGTTGCGCTTGTTCTTCGCGTCCTGAAGATCATGCTTCTTGATGTATTCCCAGACCTTCTTGGTGACTTCGGTGCGGGGGATCGCCTTGTCGCCGATGACGGCAGCGAGGATCGCGCTGGGTGTCAGGGGCTTCATGAATGCGGCGTTGGGCGTGCGCTTGACTGCGGGCTTCTTGGCCGCCGGCGCCGCCTTCTTGGCGGGAGCTGCGGCTGCCGCCTTCTTGGCGGGAGCTGCGGCCGCCTTCTTGGCGGGGGCTGCCGTCTTCGCCGCGGCGGGTTTCTTGGCTGGCGCTGCCTTCTTGGCAGCGGGTTTCGCGGCGGGTTTCTTGGCAGCGGGTTTCTTGGCTACGGCCATTGATGCCTCCAATAGGGTTGGACGGGGTCTGCCGGTTTCGCATCGCGGCCCTGCAGTTCGCCAGGGAAGCGAGCATTGGCGCGCTGGGAGAATGCACAAACGGCTCGGAT
>JAHCKV010000276.1 GCA_026125595.1 Burkholderiales bacterium
CTACAGCGCCTGCCGTAGCGGGTCAGCTTGAGCGAGGGGTTAGGCGTCGCTGCTCGATGGCGTGGTGACATTGCTACACCGGAGCTGGCGAGTCGGTGCTGGCACTCTGATGAAGTTGTCCGGATTGCTCAACCGCGGGGGCATCTGACTTGCAGGGATTCTTGCTCCTTCGGGAGCGCTGACATACGCGGCTGCCAGCGACAGCAGTTCTGGAGCGTGGCTACGCTCGAGTTCAAAGAAGAGAAGAGTCTCCTTGTAAGGCGCGCATAGGGCGACGGCGCATGGACGGTTGCAACCTCCCATGCACTTGACTTCTCGAAGCTGAAGCCTTGGTGCATGTCCCGGACTTGCTTGAATCAGGGTCTGGAGTGCCCAGTGCAGCGCTTGGCCCTCCGCCGGTTGAAGCTTGGTCGTGCTCCCAGACTCGGACGGGCAGTTGACACAGACAACGAGCGTTTCGTCAGACATGGCTGGGGCATGGGGCTGTGATGGGAGGCCTGGTGTTGGGGTTCTTGGCGACGCCTAACGTAGAAATGACCGGCGGACAGTAGGGGGGCGAAAGCCCGCCGATGGGACGTCCGTGTCAATTGCCATGTTAGAGCGCCCTAGGTTACGGAAGGAAGACGTTGCCATACCCAAGGAGAAAACCAGCCCCACAGGCGACTGCGCTACCAAGAACGACCATTTGGGCCACCGGAATGCGCAGCAAGGCCGTGGCAGCAGCTACCAAAAGCGCTCCAGCAACGGCGAGCGCGAGGACATACTGACCGGCGCTTGCCAAATGCGAAAGCCATGACATTCCGACGTAGCCGAGCAAACCGACGCTAGCGACGAGTGTGACCGAGAACCACAAGCCATCAAGATCAGCGAAGAACTTGGCGAGACGGGAAATCATTGCGCTCTAACGCTGGAACTAAGCGGCCACATCAATCGCGAAGCGATTGATTGGTCCGCTTGAGTGACTAGTTAGGGCCGCCCGACGGACAGTGCGCCAAAGAACACCTCGGGGAGCCCCTGCTTGCGCAGATTGTATGCCTGGACGCGAGTAAGCGGAGGGGAATACAGGTTCTCGCTTGATGCGTACTCCCCTCTGGATATCTTCTCGGAAAGCCGAGAACAGAAAGAACGCCAGTCTGCGTTGTACGGTGAGTCTTGAGCCTTGCCAAGGACAATCTCATCGGCATTGGCGAGCCAAAAGAGCTCAAGAGCGACACTCAGATCACAATTCGGGTGCACTGAGATCAGCTCAGGAACGCCTAAGCCATCGTCCCAGTTGTAGTCCCTCGCGAGCATGCGGAGCTGCTCGGGTGAGGCATCAGTGGGAATGGAAGCATCAGTCATCCCGTTACCCTGTAGCGGCCCTAACGTTAAATGGACAACCTAAAAGACGCTTTACAACGCGTCTTTTCACTGTATATGATTACAGTAATTGATGTTTCGCCGCCAAAGAAACAATCACTTGCTTCATTTAGTGCGTCCTAAAACGAAACCGCAAATGCGTCACGCGGGCGGAGGCGCCGTGCCCCCTGCTGAACCCCGGCTGCTGGAGCAGGTCCGCGCCAAGATCCGCCTGAAGCACTACAGCATCCGGACGGAAGACACGTATGTCGACTGGGTCCGGCGCTTCGTTTTGTACCACGGCAAACGGCACCCGCGCGACCTCGGCCCGGCGGAGGTCGAGGCCTTTCTGACGCATCTGGCCGTCGCCGGCAAGGTCGCCGCCTCCACGCAAAACCAGGCCAAGAGCGCCCTGCTGTTCCTCTACAAAGAGGTTCTGGCCATCGAGCTGCCCTGGCTCGACCAGGTCGAGAAAGCCAAGTCCCCCCATCGCCTTCCGGTCGTCCTGACCCCCGCCGAAGTGCAGGCCCTGCTGGCGCCTACGCCCGGCACATACGGCCTGATTCTACGACTGCTCTATGGCACGGGCATGCGCATTCTCGAATGCCTTCGCCTGCGCGTGAAAGACGTGGATTTTGTGCGCCGCGAGATCACGGTGCGTGAAGGCAAGGGGTTCAAAGACCGCGTCACGGTGCTGCCCGACAGTCTCGCGCTGCCGCTGCGGGAGCACCTGGTCTGGGTACGGCATCTGCATCAACGCGATCTCGCCGCCGGCCACGGCGATGTCTATCTGCCCTATGCGCTGGAGCGGAAGTACCCCGCCGCCAATCGGGAGTGGTGCTGGCAATACGTGTTTCCCGCCGAGCGCCTTTCGGAAGATCCGCGGTCGGACAAGATTCGTCGCCACCACATCGAGCCGCAGTTGTTGCAGCGCGCGCTGCGAAAGGCGCTGCGCGACGCGAACATCGCGAAACCCGCAACGCCCCACACGCTGCGGCATTCGTTCGCGACGCATCTGCTGCAGTCCGGCTACGACATCCGCACGGTGCAGGAGCTGCTCGGTCACTCGGACGTGCGCACGACGATGATCTACACGCACGTGCTCAATCGGGGCGGTCGCGGTGTGGCGAGCCCGCTGGACGATCTGGAATCGCGCAGTGCACATGGCCGTGTGCTGCGTGAGCCCACGGCGGAATATCGGGTGCAGTAGTCGGGCGAGGTGCGAGCGGGAAGTCGCGCCTCAATGCGCCGCCATGTCCCGCCGAAGCGCCTTCGCGTGCTCGCGGAAATCCACTTCTAGCGCGTACCGGGCAGAATCGACATAGCGTTGCCGCTGCCGTTCGTGGCCGTCGATTTCCGCTTCCATTGCGGCGGCATCCGGCAGCCGGAACTTTCCCGCGAGCAGATCCGCCAACCAACGCGATTGAATCTCCACGAGCGGAATCGTCGGCCCGATCGGTTGCACCAGCCCGACGAAATAGAGCCCCGGCCGATTCGGCGCGGCGATGCGCCGATACAGTCGCGCGCCATCGCCCTGCACCGCGAACACGCTCGGGTCGAGAAACGGGAACACGGTCTCGTAGCCCGTTGCGTAGATGATCGCGTCGAAGTGCGCGCGGCTTCCGTCTTCGAACAGCACATGATCTCCCTGCAGTTCGCGCACGTTGCGTTTGATGCCGATCCAGCCGTGTCCGACATAGGGCAGCAGGTCCTGGCTCACGCAGGCGTGCTCGCGCCAGATGGGGTGGTCGGGTTTCGGCACGCCCACGCGTTCCTGGTTGCCCACGGCCAGCACCATCAGCTTGCCCATGATCGCGCGGATCCACGGTGTCGGCAGCTTGAGCTTGTTGGCGATGAAGGCGCCCCACCGGTCGGTCGGAATCCCCATGATGTACTTCGGCATGATCCACGCGCCGCGCCGCGTGGAAACCGTGACACTGCGGGCCTGCCGGCAGAGATCCACCGCGATGTCGACGGCGGAATTGCCGATGCCGACGATCAGCACGTCCTGCCCTTCGAACGGCGCGGCCGTCCGGTACTGGTGCGAGTGCATCTGCGTGCCGGTGAATTGCCCGGGAAACACAGCCTTGCGGGGCGCCCACAGATGCCCATTCGCAACGACGACGCTGCCGTAGTTGCGCACCTCGCCATTGCCCAGCGTGACGTTCCAACGCGCGTCGTCCGTCGGCTCGACTTTCAGCACCTCGGTTCCATAGGTGATCCGCGATGTGACGCCGAACGTGTCTGCGTAGGCTTCCAGATGGGCCAGTACCTGTTCGTGCGAAAGGTAGTCGGGCAGTTCGCCGGAGACCGCGAAGTCGGGGTAGCCGAGACTCTTGCGGCTGCTGTCGATGTGCAGGCTGCGATAGGCGGACGACAATCCGCTGTCGTTCTCGTAGCGCCACATGCCGCCCAGCTTCGATCCTTTCTCGAAGCAGTCGAACGCGATGCCTCGCTGCAGCAGCGCCTTGGCGGCGCAGACACCGGAGAAACCCGCCCCGATGATGCAGACGTCGGGGTGATTGGCATCGACTGCGTGGGTCATCACGGCTCCTCGCCCGGTACTGTTCGTCATCCCCCCGCCCGCCTCCCGGTGATGGAGATCCGGGGCGGCTCCGCAACGTTCTAGTTTTTCGTCCCGAACAACCGATCGCCCGCGTCGCCCAGCCCCGGCACGATGTACGCGTTCTCGTCCAGGTGGTCGTCCAGCGCCGCGACATACATCGTGACGTCCGGGTGATGCTCCTGAAAGACGGCCATGCCTTCCGGCGACGCCACCAGCGCCAGGAACAGGATATCCGCCGTGGCAACGCCGCGATCCTTCAGCACCTGCACCGCATGGGCGGCGGAATAGCCCGTTCCGATCATCGGGTCGACGAGGATGAACGTGCGCCCCTCGACTTCCGGCAGTCGCACCAGATATTCCACCGGTCGATGCTCGTCGTTGCGATACAGCCCGATGTGCCCGACCCGCGCGGACGGAATCAGTTCGAGCAGCCCGTCGGCCATGCCGATGCCGGCGCGCAGCACCGGCACCACCGCGAGCTTGCGCCCGGCGATGATCGGCGCATCCATCTCGCACAGCGGCGTCTCGATGCGCTTGGTCGTGAGCAGCACGTTGCGCGTCACTTCGTAGCCCATCAGCAGCGTGATCTCGCGCAGCAGCTCGCGAAATGTGCGGGTCGACGTGGTCTTGTCGCGCATGTGCGAGAGCTTGTGCGCGATCAACGGGTGATCGAGGATCTGCAGATTCGGAAAGCGGGGATCTTTTTTCACGGTGCGGGGGTGTTCCGGGTGATTGGAGTCGAGCGTAGCGTACGGGTCGACGCTGGCGCAACGTGCGGCGAGCCGCTCAGCGCAACTGAAACGCGGTGCTCGCCGGCCGGCCGGGCAGGTTCAACTGCACGGTCGCCGGCGGCGTCTGCGCGATGACCTTCCCGCGCCGGATCACGGCGAGCCGCGTCGCGCGCAGGCGCAGCGCCTCGACCGGATCCCGCGCTTGCAACAGCACGAGATCCGCGTGGCAACCCGGCGCGATGCCGTAACCTTCCAGCCCGAGAATCGCAGCCGGCGTTTCCGTGACCGCCCGGAAGCACGCGCGCATCGCGTCTTGTCCGGTCATCTGCGCCACGTGCAATCCCATGTGCGCCACTTCCAGCATGTCCCCCGAGCCCAGGCTGTACCACGGGTCCATGACGCAATCCTGACCGAAGGCGACCGGCACGCCACCGGCCAGCAGCTCGGGCACACGCGTCATGCCGCGGCGCTTCGGGTAGGTGTCGTGGCGACCCTGCAGCGTGATGTTGATCAGCGGGTTCGCGATCGCACTGACGCCCGCTTCGGCAATCAGCGGAATCAGCTTCGACACGTAGTAGTTGTCCATCGAATGCATC
>JAHCKV010000277.1 GCA_026125595.1 Burkholderiales bacterium
GCGCCGGCGGCGCGCCCAGCCCAGCAACCACACCACGACGACCCCGACCGCCGTGGCGGCCGCCACGGCGCCCAGCGCCCAGCTCCAGGCCGCGAGGCTGCGGCTTTCGCGGGAAGCCTCCACCGCCTCCTGCAGCCGCCGGCTCGCGGCCAGCGCGATCACGTCGAGATTCTCGTCGGCGAGCGGGTCGACATCATCGGGCAGCAGCATGAACACCGTGCCGCCATCGAGCTGGATCACCCGGGCGCCATCGCGGGTCTTGATATCGACGAGGCCTGGGCCTTGCTGCTCCAGGATGGCCTGCATGCGCATGCGGGCATTCGCTGCCCGCTCCGACGGACCGTAGCCGGCCAAGGACACGCGGAACGTGGCGATGTCGCGATTGAAGTACTCGAACCGTGCAGCCGGGGCGGCATCCCCCGAATCGGCCGCCAGCGCGAATGCGGACCAGACCGCCAGTAGCAACGCCGCGGTCCAGCCGCGCTGACCCACGATCAACCCCGTCCCCGGTACGGCGGCACCCCCTGGTCGGGAATCCAGACACCGGCCGGCGGCCGGCCGGTCTGCCAGAACACGTCGATGGGCATGCCACCGCGCGGATACCAGTAGCCGCCGATCCGCAGCCAGCGGGGTACCAGCAGCTTCGCCAGCCGGGCGCCGACGGCCACCGTACAGTCTTCGTGAAAGGCACCGTGGTTGCGGAAGCTGCCGAGATAGAGCTTCAGCGACTTGCTCTCGACCAGCCACTTGCCGGGCACGTAGTCGATCACCAGATGGGCGAAATCCGGCTGGCCGGTGACGGGACACAGCGACGTGAACTCCGGCGCCGTGAAACGCGCGACGTATCGCTGGTCGGGATGCGGGTTGGGTACGCGCTCGAGGACGGCGGCATCGGGCGACGCGGGCAGCGGCGTCGTGCTGCCGAGCTGGCTCGGCTTGGGCGCGCGGGTCGTGGTCTTGCGAACTGTCATGGGCGGAGCGTGGTCGGAGGAGGGCCATATTGTGCCCCGGGGAACCGCGTGGCAGCGGTAACATCTCGCCCCGGCACGGAGGATATTCATGGATTCCATCAGACATCTCGCGACCCGGTTCGCGCTGACGGCCGGTTTGGCCGGAACGCTTGCGGCCTGTGGCGGCATCCCGCCTTCGGCCCCGATCGCCGACATCGTCGCTCGCAGCGAAGGCAAGGGCGCCAATGCCGCCGAGATCAGCCAGGCGCTGCGGCAGCAGCGAACCAGCTATGCGTTGCGCGGCTCGGATTTCGGCAAACTCGCGGCGGCCGGTGTGCCGGATGCCGTGCTCGACCAGATCCAGCAGACCTTCATCAACGAGGTCGACCTGCTGGTGCGCTACTGGATGAATGGCGAATCGATGGGCCGCTGCGGCCCGTGCTATCCGCAACAGGTGGACCTGACCGGCATCGAGAACGGCGCGACACCGAAGACGTTCCCGCCGCCGATGCAACCCATGTTCTCGCGACCGCTGGGGCTCCCCGACTGGTATCGCCGGATCGCCGCCAGCCTGACCGGCATCACGCTCGACGACGTGCGAGCCGACGTTCGGGCGGGCAGGAGTGCCGACGACATCGTCGCGCGACTGCGCCGTTCGCGACTGAACGGCCTGATCGCGACCGGCGGCGTCGGCAACCTGCAGTTGAACACCCGGCTGGTGGCGTATCTGACCGGGTCACAGCTGGCCAAGATGCGCGCCGATGGCGTGCCCGACGCGGTGCTCGACGAACTGCAGGTCCGCTATCTGGCCGAAGTCGTCGAGCACAGCCGCATCCGCTACATCGGCGACGGCAAGGGATCGATGCCCTGATGCGCTGAAGCGGGCGCGCGGTTCACGACGGCCGGATCCAGACGCTCCGGCCGTCGGCCCAGGTTTCTCGGATGCAACGGTCGTCGCCCAGCGTCATCAGCACGCCCAGCAGTTCGTGCACATCCCGGACGCGTGCGGTCCGCGCCGCAATGAACGGCGTCGCGTTCGGGTCGAGCACGACGACGTCGGCATCCAGCCCGACCTCGAGGTTGCCGACCCGATGCTCGAGCGTCAGTGCCCGCGCCGCACCCGCTGTTCCCAGCCATAGCGCCTGCGCCGGTGCCAGTGGAGTCCCGCGCAACTGCGCCACGTGCATCGCGGCGCCCATCGTCGCCAGCATCGACAAGGTCGTGCCGGCTCCCACGTCGGTCGCCAGACCGACCGGGATCGGGCGATCGCGCCGCACGGCGGCCTGCAGGTCGAACAATCCGCTGCCGAGAAACAGGTTCGATGTGGGGCAGTGGGCCAGCGCCGTACCGGTCTGCGCCAATCGGGATCGCTCCCGTTCCGACAGATGGATGCCGTGGGCATGGATCGCGCCACGGCCGAGCAGACCGAACCGGTCGAAGACATCGACATAGTCCCGCGACTGCGGGTACAGCGCGCGGATCCATTCGACCTCGGCGGTGTTCTCGCTCAGATGGGATTGCAGCAGCGTACCCGGATGCGCGCGCCACAGGGCGCCGGCGGCTTCGAGTTGCGCGTCGGAACTGGAAGCGACGAAGCGCGGCGTGATCGCATAGCCCAGACGCCCCCGCCCGTGCCATCGGGTGATCAACGCGGCCGAATCGTCATAGCCCTGCTGCACGGAATCACGCAGGCCGTCAGGTGCATGCCGATCCATCAGGCATTTGCCGGCGACGATCCGCAGACCTGTGGGCTCCGCGACCCGGAACAACGCGTCGACGGATTGCGGATGCACCGTCGCGAACACCGCCGCCGTGGTGGTGCCGTTGCGTTGCAGCTCGTTCAGAAACTGGGCCGCCACACGCTCGGCGTGGCGCTCGTCACCGAACGCGAGCTCGGCTGGAAACGTGAACTGCTCGAGCCATTCGAGCAGCGGCCGGCCGGCGCTGCCGACCATCTCGAGCTGCGCGTAGTGCACGTGGCAATCGACGAAGCCCGGCACCAGCAGGCCGCGGGGATAGTGCCGGATCGTCGTATCGGCGGGCAGTCCGGGCAGCAGCGCCGCGGCCGACCCGAATGCGTCGATGCGGCCAGCACGCAGCAGGACAAGCGCGTCGGGTTCGTAGTGCAGCGCCTCGGTCGGCGTCGACCCGAAGGGGTCGCCACGGAAGGTGACCGACGGCCCGCGCAACGCGACGCCCGTCTGCGGCACCGTCAACGCCCTTTGCCGGATTCCGCCATCAACTGTGCCCGCGCGATCTTCAGCGTCTCCCGCTGCTCGGCCGCCAGTCGCGGAAACTGAAGATCCAGTCCTTCCATCAGGTCGCTGATCGCCAGCGCGACAACCAGCCGCGTATACCATTTGTTGTCGGCAGGCACGACGAACCACGGCGCTTCCGGGGTCGATGTCGCCCGGATCATCGACTCGTACGCCTCCATGTAGGCGTCCCAGTGCTGGCGCTCGGCGACGTCGCCGGCCGCGAACTTCCAGTTCTTCGCGGGATCATCGATGCGCTCCAGGAAGCGCTGCTTCTGCTCGGACTTGGACACATGCAGAAAGAACTTCCGGATCGCGACACCGTTGCGCGACAGATAGCGCTCGAAGGCCGAGATGTCTTCGTAGCGTTCCTTCCAGATCTGCTTGCCGACGGCTCCGGCGGGCAACTTCTGGCGCGCCAGAATCTCGGGATGCACCTTCGCGACCAGAACTTCCTCGTACCATGAACGATTGTGGATGCCGATGCGACCCCGCTCCGGCAACGCCACGATGGACCGCCACAGATAGTCGTGGTCCAGCTCCATGCTCGTCGGCGCCTTGAACGACGTGACATGACAGCCCTGGGGGTTCACCCCGGTCATCACGTGCTTGATGGTGCCGTCCTTGCCTGCCGCATCCATGGCCTGGAAGATCAGCAGCACCGCCCATTTGTCCTGCGCGTAGAGTTTCTCCTGCTCCTCGGCGAGCCACGCGACGCTGTCGGCCAGCATCGTCGCCGCATCGGCCTTCGCTTCCGACTGCAGACCTCCGGTATCGGCCGGATCGATATGCTTCAGGCGGAACTTGCGGCCGTCGTCGACCCGGTACGGTGCGATGAAACGCTCGATGCGTTGGCGAGTCTTCGAATCCAATGGAGTCTCCGGAAAGCACGACGGGCGGATGGTATACCGCCCGCCCGCGCCCGGATCACGGCCGACGCCCGCGATTCAACGCTTACTGCACGGCTCGCGCGTGCGCGTCCCCCGTTCCGCCCTGGGGTGTACGCACCAGCATCGCCACCGGATAGTTGTTCGCCAGCAGTCGCTCGACGATCACGGCGTAGGTTTCCGCTTCGAGCGTCGGCGTGCGTGACAAGATCCACAGATAGCGGCGATCCGGCGAACCGACGACTGCAAATCGGTAGTCGGGGTCGAGTTCGACGATCCAGTAGTCGGCCCAGCCCATCGGCAGCCAACGCAGCCACGCGGGCAGGAAGCTCACTTCGAGGCGTGCACGCGTGGCGTCGTCCTCCCGGGTTCGAGCGAGTCCGGCTGCGCGATCCACGACGCCGTCGGCACGGACGCACCGGTTCTCGACGTCGATACGCCCGTCGTCCCGCACCGAATAGTCGGCAGTGACATCGCTCGCACAATCCTTCTGGAATCGATTCGGAATCCGCGCGATCTCATACCAACGGCCAGCGTACCGCTCCAGGTCCACGGTACCGACCGACTGAACCGGTCCGCCCTGCTGTGCCACCACGCCGTCGAAGATCGGCGCCGCCGCCAACGCCAGCGCCAAAGTGAGACTCATACTCCAACGCACCATATCCCGAATCATTTCCGTCTCCCGATGGCGCCGCGGACGTCCATCGCGCCCGGCCCGAGCCGCCATCCCAATGGCCGCAACGATACCTTCGCGCACGGCGGAATGCCGCCGGTGATTCGGGCGCCAGATTGTCCGCGTCTTTCCTACGTACAACGGGAGTGACCGCGAGGAAAATGCGCAGCGGGCGTTGCGCCCGTTGCAGAAGCCGGACATGCCGACGCCCACGTCCTGTTGCGGAACGTGGGCGTCGGATCGATCAACGACGGGTGATCAGAACTTGAATCTCAGACCGGCGGTGTACATGTTGATGTTGTTCTCGCCACCTGCAAAATTGAGCCTGTGACGATCCCATTCCAGCACCACCTGCATCCGATCGGTGGCATCCCAGCCGACACCGGCGCCGTAGCTCAGGACGAAGCCGTCGTCGTTGACGGTGGTAACGCCCGGCGCGATGCTGCTGCGATCCGT
>JAHCKV010000278.1 GCA_026125595.1 Burkholderiales bacterium
GTCCCATTATGGTCGCTCCTGCAGTGAAGTCCGGCACGAATTCCGATCCGTCGTGGCAGCGCCACATCTGACGACGGGTCCGCTGTGATGTCCGCAATCCGGATGCCGGGCGCGATCCCGACGACGCTGGAAAGGACCCGGTAAAGAATGCAATCGCGGGCAATTCCTGCACGACGCCGACGCGTATCGAGCCCCGTTCACGCGCGCCCATGCCTGGGACATGTTGCGGGAATCCGTGGGAACGACGATTGCGCCAGCTATCGCCGTCGTCGTGAACATGGTGAAGGTGTCAGCAACGCGGAGGCCGGTGCTTGCCGGTTTGCCCGCGGATCCGATCCGGAGGCAGCATGAACCGAGAAATCTGCACATTCGCCCCGTCGCGGGAGACGAGATCGCTCGCCTCCATTCCCGACTCGACGATGCTGCGTCGGCCACGCCGACGCAGTCAGACGGGATGCGTCGCCGTGCTGGCGACGCGCACCCCATGGGACGCCGCCACCCATGACGCGGCAAGTCGCCGCACGACGGCGCGCCTGCTGGCATCCCTCAAGGGGTTCGAGGATGGAGGCGTCTACGATGCGTCCTTCCCGATGGAGTGTCCGCTGTACGTCGTCCCCGATGACACCCTGACGTCGACCGTCGCGCGTCGTCTCGGCATTCGCACCGAAGACGATCTGTTCGGCGGCGTGGTGCCCCACGCGTTCGTTGCGACGAAGGTGATCACGCATCCTCTCGTTTCGCCGGATGCGGCAGCGCCGGACGGATGGACGACGAGGTTTGTGGAACATCTGGGTGACGCGGCGCTACCCGGGTTTTCCGTGTTCAACCGACAAGATCTGCGCGTCGCGGCGATTCGGTTGCTGGATGCCGGTGAAGCCGCCCGTATCAAGCCGGCACGTGGCATCGGCGGACACGGCCAATCCGTCGTCCGATCCATGGACGAGCTGGATGCCCTGCTGCCCCACCAGGATCCGGACGAACTGGAACGGCACGGAGCCGTGGTGGAGTGCGATCTGCACGACGCGATCACCTACAGCATCGGTCAAGTTCATGTCGATGATCTGGACATCGCGTACATCGGCACCCAGCGCGTCACGCGTAATCACGCAGGTGAAACATGCTACGGCGGCTCCGATCTGTGCGTGGTCCGCGGTCGGATGCCGATACTGTCGCGCCTGGCATTGTCCGCCGATCGGCGACTCGCGATCGAGCGGGCGTGGCAGTACGACACCGCTGCCACCATCGCTTTTCCGGGCTTCCTCGCGTCCCGTCGGAACTACGACGTCGTGCAGGGTGTCGATTCGAACGGACGGCGCCGAATCGGCGTTCTCGAGCAATCGTGGCGTAGAGGTGGCGCGACACCCGCGGAACTCGCTGCGTTGCAGGCTTTTCGTGACGATGCCGCTCGCGTCACGGTGCGGGTGTCCAGTCACGAGGTCTACGGCGTATCGCCGCCACCTGCCGGTGCCGTCACGTATTTTTCCGGCGTCGATCCGGTGCTCGGTGCCATGTGCAAGTACAGCCTGATCGAGACCGATGGAAGTCCGACTGGAAACGCTGCAGATCAAGGTCGATGATGACGAGATCGGCGGCACGATGCTATCGCCGGCGACGCGACTGCCGGGTGTGCTACTCGTGCACGGCTGGGGGGGTAGCCAGAAGCAGGATCTGGAACGGGCCCGTACGGCGGCTGGTCTCGGCTGCATCTGCCTCACGTTCGATCTGCGCGGACACGAAAGTACCGCACGGCAATGGGAAACCGTCAGCCGTGAACAGAACCTGCGGGATGTGATGGCGGCCTACGACTGGTTCGTCCGCCGGCCGAACGTCGACCCCGCGTCCATCGCGGTGATCGGCATCAGCTATGGCGGCTATCTGGCGACGATTCTCAGCGCGCTGCGCCCCGTGCGCTGGCTCGGCTTGCGTGCGCCCGCGTTGTACAAGGACGACGGATGGCATCTGCCCAAGCGGCAACTGCATGCCGATCCGGATCTGCCTGCGTTCCGTCGACGCCCGATCCACTGGCAAGACAACCGTGCGCTGCGCGCATGCGCCGATTTCCGTGGCGACGTGTTGCTGGTCGAGTCCGAACACGACGATGTCGTACCCCATCCTGTGGCGGTCAACTACGTCGCGGCCTTCGGAAAGGCGCGTTCGTTGACGTCGCGCGTGATCCCCGAAGCCGACCACGGTCTTTCCGAGAAGGTCTGGCAGACCACCTATACCGAAGTCCTGATGAACTGGCTGACGGAGATGATCGTCGGCGCTCGCCAGAAGGCGGCAACTTCCAAACTGGAACGACATGAAACCGAAAAAATCCGCGAAACGCCGTAGCACGCCATCCGAGGTCGGCAATCCGCGCGTCGTCTGGAAAGGAGCGATCTCGTTCGGACTGGTGCACATTCCGGTCACGTTGACCGCCGGCGCACGATCCAACGCGCTGGATTTCGACTGGCTGGACCGCCGTGACATGTCGCCGGTCGGGTATTCCCGCATCAACAAACGCACCGGCAAGCCGATCGACAACGACGATGTCGTGAAAGGTTATCAGTACGACAAGGGCGAATACGTGCTGATGTCGCCCGAGGATTTCCGTCAAGCCAACGTTGCCGCGACGCAGACGGTGGAAATACTCGCGTTCGTCGACGCGGCCGAGATTCCACCGTACTACTTCGAGACACCCTACTACCTCGAACCCGATCGACGCGGCGAGAAGGGCTACGCATTGTTGCGAGAAACCTTGCGTCGATCCGGGCGGGCCGGTCTGGCCACGGTCGTCATTCATACCAAGCAACATCTCGCAGCGCTGCTGGTTTCCGGTTCCGCGTTGATTCTGAACACGATGCGCTATGCGGACGAGATCCGGCCCACCGACGCGCTCGATCTCCCCGACGACGATCTGAAGGCGATCGGTCTGTCATCGCGCGAAGTCGCGATGGCCGAACGTCTCGTCGACGAGATGACGGAACCATGGGCACCGGAACGCTATCGCGATGTCTATCGCGACGACCTGATGGCGCGCATCGAATCGAAGATCGACGCAGGCCACACGCACCTGTTGACGCCTCCGGGCCGGGAACCCGCCAGAACGGGCACCGGCGGCGCGGAGATCATCGATCTGATGGCGTTGCTGAAGAAGAGCATCCGCGGGAGCGACAATGCCGGCGCGACCGATGCGGCGAAACCCGCGACGCGTCGGGCTGCCGCGACCAAGCCGGCCGCCTCCGCCGGCAAACGCGCCACGGCAACCCGGAAGCCGGCCGAGAAACCTGTACCCCCCGCACGAACTGCGGCTCGCCCACGCAGGCGCGCGTGACGTCCCATGGCCCGATCGCGCGCCGATCCGTTGTCGCCCTACCGGAAGAAGCGCGACTTTACGCAGACCTGTGAACCGGACGGCGTCGAACGGCGAGCGGTACCGTCGCGACCTGCCGGCGCGCTGCGCTATTTCGTGCAACGTCATGAAGCGCGGCGCTTGCACTACGATTTCCGGTTGGAACTCCATGGTGTGCTGAAAAGCTGGGCCGTGCCGAAAGGTCCGAGCCTCGACGCCGCGACGAAGCGGCTCGCCGTGCACGTCGAAGATCATCCGCTCGAATACGGTCGTTTCGAAGGCCGGATTCCGCCGGGGCTCTATGGCGCCGGCCAAGTGATGTTGTGGGACGACGGCATCTGGACGCCGCTGGACGATCCGGAGGCGGCGTACGCGAAAGGTCATCTCCGATTCCGGCTCGACGGCCGTCGGCTGCGGGGTGACTGGATGCTGATCCGCACGGGGCGTGAGCCGGACCACTGGCTGCTGCGCAAGCTGGACGACCCCGACGCACAACCGGGGCACGACGCCGAAGCCGACCACGCGGCAGGTTGCCCGGAACATCTTCCGGCCGGAACGCCCTCGTCGGCTCGATTCCCGGACACGCTGCAACCGCAGCTCGCGACGCTCGTCGACCGTGCACCGACCGAACCGGGATGGATCTACGAGATCAAGCTCGACGGCTATCGAATGCTGTGTCGATGCGACGGCGACGACATCCGGTTCTTCACGCGCAATGGAGTCGATTTCAGTCACCACCTCGAGTCGGTGCGGAACGTGCTGCGACGGCGCGTCGAGACCGATCGACTGCTGTGGCTCGACGGCGAGATCGTCGTGTTCGATGAAGCCGGCGTCAGCAGTTTCGCCGCGCTACGCGACGCGTTGGCCAACGGGCCGCAACGGATCGTCTACGTCGTGTTCGACCTGTTGCATCGTGGCAATCGGGATCTGCGACCGCTGCCGCAGGAAGAACGTACGGCGGCCCTGCGCGCTTTCTTCGAACGATTGCCAGCGACCGCCGCCGATCCGATCCGGTACAGCGACAGCGTCGTCGCCACGGGCGCCGATCTGTGGCCCCTCGCCTGCGAACGCGGGCTCGAAGGACTCATCGGCAAGCGGCTCGATGCGCGCTACGTCACGGGGCGTTCCACGGCCTGGATCAAGCTGAAATGCCGACCGCGGCAAGAGGTGATCGTCGGCGGTTACACCGAGTCCGCCAGCAGTCGCCACGGCCTCGGTGCGCTACTGGTGGGGGTACGCAATGGTCACGACGGCATCGACTATGCCGGTCGCATCGGCACGGGTTTCGACGCGGCGAGCGCCCGCATGTTGCTCGCGCGCCTCACGCCGCTACGGCGCGACCGCAGCCCATTCACGACGACGCCACCGGCCGATCACCGTGGCCGGATCCGCTGGGTGCGCCCGGATGTCGTCGTGGATACGCAATTCGCCGGCTGGA
Organism: Burkholderiales bacterium; assembly: GCA_026125595.1. Classification (GTDB taxonomy): domain Bacteria; phylum Pseudomonadota; class Gammaproteobacteria; order Burkholderiales. The sequence continues at coordinate 4,773 of JAHCKV010000278.1, forward strand.
CATCCGATCGGATGCTGCGCCAGGCCTCCTATGTCGGGTTGCGCGACGACAAACCATCGACCGACGTCGAACGTGAGGTTCCCATGAAGATCGAGACGGCCGCAGACGCGGATCGGCGAACTCGGAAACCGGCCAACGCCGAGCGGCCGGCTGGCGTGACCATCACCCATCCCGATCGCGTCGTATGGAGCAAGCCGACGACGACCAAGCGCGATCTCGCGCGCTACTACGAACGGATCGGTGACGCGATGATGCCCCACCTCGTCGATCGGCCACTCAGTCTGCTGCGGTGTCCCGACGGCACGGATTCCGGTTGCTTCTTCCAGAAGCATCTGTCCCATGCACTGCCCACTGGTGTGCGACGGTTCAGTCCTGACGGAGAACGGGAGGATGCCGCGCTGATCGTGGTCACGTCGGTGGCCGG
>JAHCKV010000279.1 GCA_026125595.1 Burkholderiales bacterium
ATCCGCAGGGCGAGGCGACTGCATTGGTGGTCGGGCCGGACGGCAAGGTCGAACAGCGCAAGGTGATGATCGCGCGGGCGTTGGGCAATCGGTGGCTGGTCAAGGACGGATTGAAGGCGGGCGATCGTGTCATCGTCGAAGGTCTGCAGAAGGTGAAGCCCGGCGCCGTCGTCAAGCCGGTCGAGAAGCCGGCCGAACCGGAGCGTGACGGCGCCGCACCGCAGAAAGCCGCTGCCGCTGCGCCGGCCACCACCGCGCGGTAACCGGAGACCGACCATGGCTCGATTCTTCATCGATCGCCCGATCTTCGCGTGGGTGATCGCCATCATCGTGATGATGGCGGGCGCGCTCGCCGTCGTGAACCTGCCGATCGCGCAGTATCCGCCGATCGCGCCGCCGTCCGTGGACATCACGGCGACCTACCCGGGCGCTTCCGCGAAGACCGTGGAAGACACGGTCACGCAGGTGATCGAACAGCGCATGAGCGGGATCGACAATCTGCGCTACATCGCGTCCCAGAGCGATTCCACCGGGACCGTCACGATCAGCCTGACGTTCGAGCCGGGAACGAACCCGGACATCGCGCAGGTGCAGGTGCAGAACAAGCTCGCACTGGCGACGCCGCTGCTGCCCCGCGAAGTGCAGCAGCAGGGCGTGCGGGTCGCGAAGTCGACGCGCAACTTCCTGCTGATCGTGTCGTTCGTGTCCACCAACGGCACGATGGATCGCAACGGCATCACGGACTTCGTCGCGGCGAACGTGCTGGATCCGATCAGTCGGACCAAGGGGGTCGGCGACGTCACGTTGTTCGGGTCACAGTACGCCATGCGCATCTGGCTGGATCCGGAAAAGCTCAACGGCTTCAACCTGACACCGGCCGATATCAGCAATGCCATCACGGCGCAGAACGCGCAGATTTCGGCGGGGCAATTGGGCGGGGCGCCGGCGGTTCCGGGGCAACAGTTGAACGCCACCATCACCGCGCAAACCCGTCTGCAGACGCCCGATCAGTTCCGCAACATCCTGCTGCGCGTGAACGCGGACGGTTCGCAAGTCCGGCTCGGCGACGTGGCCCGGATCGAGCTGGGCGGCGAGACCTACGAGGTCGACAGCTATCTGAACGGCAGTCCGGCCGGCTCCATCGCGATCAAGATGGCCACCGGCGCCAACGCACTCGACACCGCCGACGCCGTGCGTGCGCGGCTCGCCGATCTGCAGAAGTTCTTCCCGCCGGGACTCGAGGTGCGCTACCCGTACGACACGACGCCTTTCGTGCGGCTGTCGATCGAAGACGTCGTGCACACGCTGATCGAAGCCATCGTCCTCGTGTTCCTGGTGATGTATCTGTTCCTGCAGAACTTCCGGGCCACGCTGATCCCGACGCTGGCGGTGCCGGTCGTGCTGCTCGGCACGTTCGGCGTGCTGTCGGCGTTCGGGTATTCCATCAACACGTTGACGATGTTCGCGATGGTGCTGGCCATCGGTCTGCTGGTGGACGACGCCATCGTCGTCGTCGAGAACGTCGAGCGCGTCATGCAGGAAGAAGGACTGTCGCCGCTGGAGGCGGCTCGCAAGTCCATGGGACAGATCAGCGGCGCATTGATCGGTGTCGCCATGGTGCTGTCGGCGGTGTTCGTGCCGATGGCGTTCTTCGGCGGGTCCACCGGCGTGATCTACCGGCAGTTCTCGATCACGATCGTCTCGGCGATGGTGCTGTCGGTGCTGGTGGCACTGATCTTCACGCCCGCGCTGTGCGCGACGATCCTGAAGCCGATCCCGAAGGGCCACCATGGGACGACGCGTGGTTTCTTCGGCTGGTTCAACCGCCGGTTCGATCGCAGCAGTCACGGATATCAGGGGATCGTGGGGCACATGCTCGGCCGTACCGTGCGCTATTTGCTGATCTACGCGGCCATCCTCGTCGCGATGGCGGTGCTGTTCCTGCGGCTGCCGACATCGTTCCTGCCGGAAGAGGATCAGGGGATCCTGTTCGTGCAGGTCCAGCTGCCGGCGGGGGCGACCAAGGAACGCACCTTTGCCGTGGTCAAGCAGATGGAGCGCTATTTCCTCGAGGAAGAGAAGGACAACGTCGAATCGGTGCTCGGCGTGGTCGGTTTCAGTTTCTCCGGCCGCGGACAGAACATGGGACTCGCGTTCGTGAAGATGAAGGACTGGAGCGAACGCAAGAGCAAGGAGCAGAAGATTCCGGCCGTCGCCGCGCGGGCCGGGGCGGCGTTCTCGAAGATCAAGGACGCGATGGTGTTCCCGTTCAATCCGCCGGCCGTTCTGGAATTGGGCAATGCGACCGGGTTCGACGTGCAGTTGCAGGATCGCGGTCAGGTCGGTCATGAAGCGCTGATGGCGGCGCGGAATCAGTTGCTCGGCATGGTCAAGGACAGTCCGGACGTGGTCGGTGTCCGGCCCAACGGCATGGAAGACACGCCGCAGTACCGGGTCGAAGTGGATCAGGAGAAAGCGCGCGCGCTGGGGCTTTCGCTGGGTGACATCAACGCGACACTGTCCGCCGCATGGGGCTCGTCGTACGTGAACGACTTCATCGACAAAGGCCGGGTCAAGAAGGTCTTCATCCAGGCCGATGCGAAGGCCCGCATGCTGCCGGAGGACATCGATCGCTGGTACGTGCGCAATGCCGCCGGAACGATGGTGCCGTTCTCGGCCTTCGCGACGGCCCGCTGGACCTACGGTTCGCCGCGGCTCGAGCGCTACAACGGCGTGTCGTCGCGCGACATCCTCGGCACGCCGGCGCCCGGCCGCAGCTCGGGGCAGGCCATTGCGGCGATGGAGAAGATGATGGCGCAGTTGCCGGCCGGGATCGGCTATGAGTGGACCGGCCTGTCATACGAAGAAAAGCTGTCCGGATCGAAGGCGCCGATTCTGTACGGCATCTCGATCGTCGTCGTGTTCCTGTGCCTGGCGGCGTTGTACGAGAGCTGGTCGATTCCGTTCGCGGTGATTCTCGTGGTGCCGCTGGGCGTGATCGGTGCAGTGGTGGCGACGACGCTGGGCGGCAAGGCCAACGACGTGTATTTCCAGGTGGCGCTGCTGACCACCGTGGGTCTGTCGGCGAAGAACGCGATCCTGATCGTGGAGTTCGCCAAGGACCTGCAGGCGGAGGGCCGCACGCTGATCGATGCGACACTGGAAGCGGTGCGGATCCGGTTGCGGCCGATCATCATGACCTCGGCCGCGTTCATGCTCGGCGTGTTGCCGCTGGCGTTGAGCAACGGTGCCGGTTCCGGCAGTCAGAACGCGATCGGACTGGGTGTGCTGGGTGGCATGATTTCGGCGACGGTGCTGGCGATCTTCTTCATCCCGCTGTTCTTCGTGGTCGTGCAGCGTCTGTTCGGGCACGACAAGCCGGGAAAGGTCGCGGAGCCGGAACCGACCGGATCGCCGGAAGGCGCGGGGAGCGTGGCATGAGCGCGGAGGCGAACACGATGTTCGGCAGGTCGAAGCAGCAGCCAAACCGCACGGGTCTATCGGTCGGCGTTGCCGTCGCACTGGCGCTGGTCGTGTCGGGCGGCTGCACGATGATTCCCACCTATGAGCGGCCCGCCGCCCCCGTGGCCGATGCGTATCCGGCGGGTGAGGCGGTCGGCGAAGCGGCGAGCGGCGCAGTCGCCGCGGCCGACATCGGATGGCGGGATTTCATCGGCGATGCGCGACTGCAGCGTCTGATCGAACTGGCGCTGAACAACAACCGCGATCTTCGGGTCGCGGCCCTCGGCATCGAACAGTATCGCGCGCAATACCGGATCCAGAGGTCCGTGCTGTTTCCGACGGTCGATGCCACCGGCACCCTGACGCGCCAGGAGATTCCGGCCGGGGCGTCCATCATCAACCGGGGCTTCCGGTTGAACCAGGAAAGCATCTCCGTCGGCTTCACGTCGTACGAGCTGGACCTCTTCGGGCGTATCCGCAGCCTCAAGGAGCAGGCGCTGGAGCAGTACTTCGCCAGCGAGGCCGCGCGCAAGAGCACGCAGATCAGCCTGGTGGCCGAGATCACGGCGCAGTACCTGAGCCTGCTGGCCAACGAGGAACTGTTGCGCCTGACCGAAGAAACCCTTGCCACGCGGCAGAAATCGTACGATCTCACCAGACGGACAGTCGAACTGGGACAGGCATCGGCCCAGGATCTGCGGCAATCGGAGACCCTGCTCGAGACGGCCAAGGCCAGCCTGGCGCGCTACACCCGCCAGGTGGCGCAGGACACCAACGGACTCGTGGTGCTGATCGGCTCGCCGCTGCCTGCCGATCTGCCGGCCGCGGTGCCGTTCAGCCAGCAGCGTTTTCTCGCGGATCTGCCGGCCGGATTGCCGTCCGATCTATTGCAGCGCCGCCCCGACATCGAGCAGGCCGAGCATGTGCTCAAGGGCGCGAATGCCAACATCGGTGCCGCGCGCGCGGCATTCTTCCCGCGCATCTCGCTCACGGCGAACTTGGGAACGGCCAGCAGCTCGCTCGATGGCTTGTTCAAGTCGGGATCCGAGGCGTGGACCTTCACGCCGCAGATCTCGTTGCCGATCTTCAACGCCGGCAGCAACCGCGCGAAGCTGGACGTGGCGAAGCTGCAGAAGGAAATCGAGATCGCGCAGTACGAGAAGACCATCCAGACGGCGTTCCGGGAAGTGGCCGATGCGCTGGCGGCCCGTGGGACCTATGACAGTCAGGTCGCCGCGGATGAAGCGAATCTCGCCGCCAGTCGCGAGTATTTCCGGCTGGCCGAAGCGCGCTACACGCGCGGCGTCGACAACTTCCTGATCGTGCTCGATGCCCAGCGTTCGCTGTATGCCGCGGAACAGACGCTGATCAACGATCGGCTGGCGCGATTGACCAATCTGGTCACGCTGTACAAGGTGCTTGGTGGCGGATGGAACGAAACCACCGTGAGTTCCGCCGAGGAGGCGACACAGCCGGGTTCTTGAGCTTGTTGCGAAGGCCGTCGCCGGTCACGCGACGGCGATCAGATCCTGCTGCGAGTCCGTCGAAGCGGATGACGTCGGCGCTGCCGATGCAGTGCACTGCGCGAGCAGCCAACGGGACACATCGCTCGGATCGGTGATGCCGCGCACGTCGACATAGGCACGCTCGGCTTGCGGATGGCGACGGCGCAGCAGGTTGAGCCACTGCTTGAGCCGCCCCGCCCG
>JAHCKV010000028.1 GCA_026125595.1 Burkholderiales bacterium
ATTACCGTGATCGCCTGCTGCACGCTCTGCGTGCCATCGCTCGCCTGTACGACCACGTCGTAGATGTTGTTCGCGCCGACATCGGTTGGTGCCTCGTAGTCGGGCGCGGTCACGAAGCGCAGCACGCCGGTGCCGCTGTCGATCGTGAACTTGCTCGCATCGGCGCCGCCGGCGAGGGAATAGGTGATGCCGCCCCCGGGGGTGACGACCGTCGTCACGGCCGTCACCGTCTCTTGCACCGAGATGCTGGCAGTGGCGCCGCCGCCATTGCTCGTGACCGTCAGCGCCGGCTGCGCCTCCAATGCCTGCGAAAACTCGGATGTCGCCGTGTACGCGCTGAACGACCCATCGGTGGCCTTCGATGCGGTGGCGGTGATCACTTCGCCGGCTGCAACGCCCGAAAGTCCGAGTCCGACCGATGCGTTCCCGGAAGCATTGGTACTGAGGTACGCAAAACCGAGATAGCGCTGGCCGGGTCCGTAACCGCTGGCGTGGGCGCTGCTGCTGGCGAAAAACTCGACGCGATAGAAGGTGTTCGCCGCCGAGTTCAGCGCGGCGTTGACGACCAACGTGCCACCGCTGCTCAACCGGGCGTAGCTCACCACCGGGAAGTTCTGCCGTCCGTTCGGCCCGGTGTCGCCGTCACCCGCGTCGTTCGCGGTCAAGCCGTCGCCCTGCAAGTCGATACCGAGGCCGGTGGTGTCGTAGATCGCATTGCCCAGCACGGCCAGCGCCACGGCGGCCGTCCCGTCGGTGCTCACGCCGATACCGGCTCCCGTGATGACGTTGCCTTGACCGGCCGTCGTGCCACCGATGGTCGCGTCCGCATTGTTGGTGCTGAGCACGCCGTAACCCGTCGAAGCGCCGGCGATCCCGTTGACGCCGCCGGTATCGGTGCCGATCAGGTTGTTCTGGATCGTTGCGCTCGTCACGAATGAACCGTTGACGATGATGTTGGCGAGCGTGTTGCCCGAGATCAGGTTGCGGTCGGCCAGCGCGCTGGTGCCGACGATCCAGCCGGCGTTGTTGCTGATCGAGATGCCGTTGTTGTTGGCGTGCACGACGCCATCGGCGTCGACCCCGATGAAGTTGCCGAGCACGCTGATGTTGTCCGCGCCGACGCTCGTATAGATCGCCGCGCCGTTGTAGGACGAGCCGGCCGTGCCGTAGATGGCCAACCCGCGCACGACGCTGCCGGCCGAGCCGGCCACGAACACCAGCGTGCCATTCGGGATGCTCGCGCCGGACGCGTCGATCTCGACCTTGATGACGGCGTTGGTACCGGTCGCTGCGGTGTTGACGCTCGCACCGGTCTGCGTGTAGCCGTCGATCGTGACTTGCCCGCTGATCGTCGGCAGCGCCGAGGCCAGGTGGATGGTGTGCACGCCGGAGCCGGCGATGGCGAAAGAGATCGTGTCGGTGCCGGCGGTATTGTTGGCGGCGATGATCGCCTCACGCAGGCTCACCGCGCCGTCGGCGCCCCGGTTGGCGTTGAGCCACTCGGCGGTGTACGTCGCGCCGGTCGTGATCCCGGCATCGTTGTTGTCGGCGGCGGTCGTGACGACCAGAGCGCTCGACACGTCGGTCACCGTCACCGTGATCGCCTGGGTGTCGGTCAACGTACCGTCGCTCGCGCGCACGATCACGTCGTACACGTTGTCGGCACCGGCGTCGGCAGGGGCTTCGAAATCGGGCGCAACGATGAAGCGCAGCACGCCCGTGTTGGTGTCGATCGTGAACCGTGCGGCGTCGGCGCCACCGCTGATCGCGTATGTCAGCGACGGCCCGTCGATGTCGGTAGCCGTCACCGTCGTCACCGCCGTCGTGTTCTCCGCCACGTTCACCGCAGCCGTCGCACCACCGCCGTTGCTGGTGATCACCGGCACGATATCGTTCACGTTGGTCACGGTGACCGCGATCGCCTGCGTGTCGGTCGCGGTACCGTCACTGACCTGCACGGTCACGTCGTAGACATTGTTGCCGCCGACGTCGGCCGGTGTTTCGAAGTCGGGTGCCGTCGCGAAGCCCAGCACGCCGGTCGTCGGATCGATGGTGAACAGCAGCGCGTCGGCACCACCGGCAATCGAGTAGGTCAGTCCCGGACCGTCCACGTCGGTCGCCGTCACTGTCGTCACCGCCGTCGTGTTCTCCGCCACGTTCACCGAAGCGCCGGCACCCCCACCGTTGCTCGTGACCACGGGCGCGTCGTTGACGGCGGCAACGGTAATCGTCGCAACGTCGCTTGCCGTACTGAATGCAGTGGATCCACCACGGGTCGTCACGTCCGCGCGGCCACCTGCCGTGCCGCTGGTCTGGTCCCACGCCACATACGAGAACGTTGCAGTCGTACCCGAATTGCCGTTCGGCAGAAAGCGAGCCCAATCGGTGGATCGCAACAGCAGTGCATCCGTCGTAGACACGGCTGCGGGCCAGACCCACGTGGATCCGCCGTCGAGCGAGATCTGCCACGAACCGTTGCCGTTGTCGCTGGCGATGACCGCGATACCCAGGAGCGCGCCGGCATCGACATCGGTGATCGACACCCCGATGATCGATGCGATCGACTGCCCTCCATTGTTGGTGTCGTCTTCGGTGATGCCGGTCAGGCTCGGCGCGATCGGCGTCAGCACCGGCGCATCGTTGACGGCCGTGATCGTCACCGTGGTGACGTTGCTGCCCGTCAGTGCACCGCCCGCGCCCTGCGCGCCCGTGTTGCCGTCGTCGAATGTCCAGCCGATCTGCACCGATGCCGGTGGTGCATCGCTGCTGTTGGCATAGGCGATCAGGCGCATGGCGGCATTCGCGCGTTCCGGCGTCGCGCTGCCGTTGAAATCCAGGACCAGCGTTCCGCCGCTGTTCGTCGTGACGGTTCCGATGGTGACACCGTCGTAGACGAGGTTGCCGCCCTCGGTCAGCGCACCCAGCGCACCGGTGGCGGAGAACACATCCTGTCCATTGGCACCGCCGTTGCGCGCCAGCGTGAGCGTCGCACCACCGTAGTGGCCGATCGCATACAACTCGGCGTCGTAGACCACCACGTCGCCGTCCAGCACCACCGGCGCGGCGTTCTCGGTATAGGTTGCGGTGGTGGTCAGCGCGCCGCGCGTTCCGAAGCCGATGTCGGTGCTGCCATCGCCGTGCAAAGCCGCAGCCGCGAAGTCGACGGCGCCGGCGTTCGACGTGAAGCCCCCCACCAGGATCCGGCCCGCGGGATCGACCGCGACACCGTAGGCGAAGGCCGGAATGCCGAAAGCCATGCTGCGCCTGCCATCGCCGTCGAAGCTGGTGTCCAGCGTGCCATCGGTGTTGTAGCGCGCGACGGCGAACTGCGAACCTGCGGCGCCGGCAACCACGATCTTGCCGTCGGCCTGCAGCACCAGATCGTAGGCCGCATCGCTGCCGCCGAAATCGGTATCGACGCGGCCGCTGCCGTTGAAGCTGGTGTCCAGCGTGCCGTTGCTGTCGTAGCGCAGCACCGTGAAATTGGCGCCAGTGTCGGTACGGGTGGCCACCACGAGCTTGCCGTCGCTCTGGATGGCCAGCGTCGCCGGCTGGTTGCCGCTGGCATTGGTGCCGGTCAGCGTGACCCCCGCCGTGCCGAAGGTGCCATCCAGCGCGCCGGCGGCCGTCAGCCGCACCAGCGCCACTTCGTACGGGCTGGCGCCACCGGCGTAGGCGTAACCCACCAGCACGATCTCGCCGCCGGCCTGGATCTGTACGCCGGAGGCCCCGGAGAAATTGCTGCCGACCACCTGGGTGTACAGGCCGTCGCCGCTGAAGCTGGCGTCCAGTGTGCCGTCCGCCAGGAAACGCGCGGCTGCGAATCGGGGAACGAAGCTGACGGAGACAGCGCCGGCCACGACAATCTTGCCGTCGTCCTGGATGGCAACGCTGTGCATCGCGGGCAGTGCAGCGCCCGCGAAGTCGGCGCTGGCGATGCCGTCGCCGCCGAAGCTGGTGTCCAGCGTGCCGTCGGTGTTGAAGCGCACCACCACGAACTGGGAGACGCCGCCGACGACACCGACTCCGGCCACGACGATCTTGCCATCGCCCTGCACGGCCACGTCGTTGGCCACGCTGTCGCCTCCGACGAAAGGAAGCACGATCCGCCCGGTGCCGTTGAACGTGGTGTCCAGCGATCCGTCGGCGTTGAGGCGCACCAGCGCGAACGTGTTGTCGGAACGGCCCACGAGTATCACCTTGCCGTCGACCTGGGTCGTCATCTCGAAGAACACATCGGAACTGCCGGTACCCACGTCGATGCCGCTCCAGCCGCTGCCGGGCGCCTGGAAGGCCGGTGCGGTGTTGTCGGCCCCCTGAGCCGTCACGCCGGCCGAGAATTCCGACGTGTCGGTGAAAGCGTCGAACGTCGCGTTCGATCGTGTGGCGGTGGCGGTGACGACATGGCCGTCCGTCACGCCGGCGCTCAACGTGGCCGAGATCGCGGCATTGCCCGAGCCGTCGGTCGTCACGTTGGCAAAACCCAGATAGACCTGTCCCTCGCTGCCACTGGGGGACGAAAAGAACTCGATGCGGAATTGCGTGTTGGCCAGGCTGTTCAGGCTGCCCGTCACCGTCGTCGTGCTGCCGTTGCTGTCGGCTGCCGTCAGCACCGGAAAGTTCTGCAGATTGTTGGCGCCGGTGTCGCCGTCGCCCGCGTCGTTGCTCGTCACCCCATCGCCGCCCAGGTCGATCCCCAGGCTGCCGCTACCGTCGATGGTGCCGTAGACCACGTTGCCGAGGATCGTGTTGCCTGTGCCCGATCCGATGGCGATGCCGTCGTCGATGGTCGAGGCCCGCTGGTTGGCGTTGGCCACCACGTTGCCCTGGCCGGCGCCCGTGCCGCCGATCAGGTTGTTGGAGGCCGCCTGCATGTAGATGCCGTAGCGCTGTGGCCCCCAGTTGGCGATGCCGGCCTGGTCGGTGCCGATGCGGTTGCCCTGCACCGTGTTGCCGGACGCACTGTTGAGCCAGATGCCGCTGTTCGTGCCACCGCCGATCCAGTTGTCGAGGATCTGCACGCTGCCCGACGTCACGGAAATGCCGTAGGTGTGCTGGCTCAGCCAGGTGCCCGTCGCCGACACCCCGATGCGGTTGTTCTGCACCACGTTGTCGGCACCCGGGTTCCAGATGAAGACCGCATCGCTGGCCTGGGTTGCGATGACATTGCCGTCGTTGGCCCCGGGACCACCGATGATGTTGCTTGCCGCGCCGTTCTGGATCGACACCAGGTTGGCGTCTTCGGCCAGCACCGTGGTGCCCGCAGCATCGGTGCCCAGGTAGTTGCCGCGCACGGTGTTGCCGGTGGCGTTGGTGCCGAAGATCAGGATGCCGTAGTTGCCGCCCGCCGAGTAGCCCGGGCTGACCACGTTGCGGTCGGCCGCGCTGCTGCCGCCGATGAGGTTGTTGGCACCGCCCACATAGATTGCGTAGGAACTACTGGTGGTGGCCGAGCCGCTGCCGCTCGCGTCGAGCGCGCCGACATCGTTGCCGACGATCGTGTTGCCGTCGGCGCCGTCGTCGATCTGGATGCCGGCGCCGGTGAAGCCTCGGATCACCAGGCCGCGGATGGTGGATCCATCGGCCGTCGTGGTCAGGCGCAACCCGTTCCCCGTGAGGCCGTCGACCTCGATGACCACGGCGGGCCGCCCGCCGTTGGCCGCGACGCTGGCGGTATCGGTGGTGCCGTCGATCACCACCGCGTCGGTGATGCTGGGCAGCATCGACGCGAGCGTGATGGTGTGCACGCCGGAGCCGGCGATGGCGAAAGAGATCGTGTCGGTGCCGGCGGTATTGTTGGCGGCGATGATCGCCTCGCGCAGGCTCACCGCGCCGTCGGCGCCCCTGTTGGCGTTCAGCCACTCGACCGTGTGACTCGCGTTGCCGGCGGTGATGCCGGCATCGTTCGCATCCGAGATGGTCGTGACGCCGAGCGTGTTCGCCACGTCGGTCACCGTCACTGCGATCGACTGGGTGTCGGTGGTGGTGCCGTCGCTGGCCTGCACCGTCACGTCGTAGACATTGTTCGCGCCGCTGTCGGTCGGCGCCTCGTAGTCGGGCGCGGCAACGAACGCGAGTGCGCCGCTGGAACTGTTGATCGTGAACTTCGCGGCGTCGGCGCCGCCGACGATCGAATAGGTGATCGTGCCGGCACCGCCGGCAGTCACTGTCGTCACGGCGGTCGTGTTCTCGGCGACGTTGATCGCCGCACTCGCCCCGCCGCCGTTGCTGGTGATGGCGGTACTGGCCGTGGCCGTCACCGACGCCGAGATCTCGGAGGTCGCGGTGTGCGTCGTGTAGCTCGAATTGGACGCCGTCGCCGTGGCGGTGATGCGCTCGCCGGCACCGACCGTGCCGGCGAGCGTCACGTCGAAGCTCGCATTGCCCGAACCGTTGGTCGCGACATTGGAGTAGCCGAGGTAGCGCTGGGCCGGGCCATTGCCGGTCGTGCTGGCGAAAAACTCGACGCGGAAGTAGCTGTTCGCGTTGCTGTTGAGACTGCCAACGACGCGCACCTGGCTGACACCGTCGGCCGACGCGCTCGTCAGCACCGGGAAGTTCTGGCGATTGTTGGGACCGGTATCGCCGTCGCCGGCATCGTTGTTGGTGGGGCCGTCGCCGTTCAGGTCGATACCCTGGCCGCTGGTGACGATCGTGTTGCCGAGCGCCGCGATCGTCGCACTCGAGAAGGCACCGATGGCGATGCTGTTGGTGCCGCCGAACACGGCGTTGCCGTCGCCGGCACCGGTGCCGCCGAACTGACCGGTGGACCCACCCGCGAGCAACGCACGAAAAGTGCCGCCGCTGGGCACGGCCGTCACGCCGTCGGCGAAGCCGCCGAGCACATTGCCGCGGATCGTGAGGTTGGTCGCCCCATCCGCTGAGATGGGCGCCGTGTTGCCGACGAGCAGGTTGCGGTCGGCGGGCGTGGACCCACCGACCGTGACGTCCGACGCCGACTGGATGGTGACGCTACCGACGCCGTACTGCGCGGTGACGCCGTCGGGCGCCAGGCCGATGAAGTTGCCCTTGATCGCAACGTTCGCCGCGCCGACCTGAATGCCCCAGTTGCTGAAGTTGACGATCGACAAACCGCTGACCGTGCTCCCGCTGGCGCCCGACGCGAAGTTCAGGCCGATGCCGCCGGGTGTGCCGGTGCCATCGAGTACGATGCGCAGCGCCGCGTTGCTGCCGACGGCCGCCGTGTTGACGCTGGCGCCGCTCTGCGTGTAGCCGTCGATGGTGACCGCGTCGGTGATACTGGGCAACGCCGATGCGAGCGTGATGGTGTGCACGCTGGAGCCGGCGATGGCGAAGCTGATCGTGTCGAGCCCGGCGCTCGCGTTGGCATCGAGGATGGCCTGACGCAACGAGCCGGCGCCGCTGTCGTTGGTATTGGTGACGGTGTAGGCCGCCAACACGCCCTGCCACGCCGTCTCACCGGCGGCATCCAGCGCGTTCGCGGTTTCGATCGATCCGCTGCGCACTTCGAGGAGCCAATTGCCGCCGAGCGACGCATGACCGGTGCGATCGTCCGACGCCGCCACGTCGGCACCGGTCAGTTGCGCCAGACCGTCGACCAGTGCACGGCCGGCGTCGTCACCGGCCAGATCGCAGCCGTAGATCAGCAGGTCGGCGTCGGCATCGAGGTGGTCGCTCCACGCGGCGAACTCCGGTGCACGCATCAGCAGCGTATCGCCGTCGATGCGGCTGGTGCCGAGCTTGAACGCGCCCGGCTCGCCGTGGCCGATGAAATGCAGTGCAGCGACCTGATCGAAACCGTCGAGCGCGCGCGTCACCGCCGCGATGCCGTCTTCGTCGACATCGATGCGAAACACCTCGATGTGGCGGCCGGCCACGACCTGGGCGGCGATGTCCGCCTCGAGGGTCGCCGCATCCTGGGCGCGCCCGTCGATGAACACCAGCTCCACCGCGCTGCGCGTTTCGACGCAAGCCGGCACCGCATGCGCCGTCTCGACTTCGTTGTCCGCCGCCGCGATGGCGGCGCTCAGCGGATCATCGGCCGACAACAGGATCCGCGGCTCGAGATCTTCGACGCACGGCGATGGCCGGCGCAGGCGGAGTCGGGTCACGTCGGCCCTGATGGTCAGCGAGCAACGACCGGCGGTTGACGGCGCCGCGCCGGCACGGTCAACGACGCATCTTCGATGGCACCGGCGGCGGGCGCCGGTGTGATCGCGGCGGACCCGTCGGCGCTGCCGAAATGAACCTTGCAGCGCAGACCCGCCGGCAGTTCACCTTTGTCGTTCGGCAATATCAACCGGATCCGGAACGTGTTGCTGGCCGGATCCAGCACGCGATCGATCTGCGTCACCTTGGCGGTGGTCGGCTTGGCCCCCGGCAGTTCCGGATGCACGCTCGCTTCGTCGCCCTTGCGGATGCTGCCGAACATCGCCGTCGGCGCGATCACCTCGACCCGCAGCGGCGTGATCGCGGCCACTTTCAGCAACGGTCTGTCTTCGACGCGTTCGCCGGGGTTCACGTAGCGCTCGACGATGACGCCCTTGATCGGACTGCGCACGATCCGTTGCGACAGTTGCGCCTGCGTCAGCGACACTTCCTCGGCGGCGGTCAACAGCGCTTCACGCGTCTGCGTCACCTTCTCGTTGGCGACGATGAACTCGGAGCGCACCTGATCCAGTCCCTGCGCCGAGATGAAGTTCTGGTCCTTCAATTTCTTCGCCCGCTCGTAGCGCTGCACGGCCAGATCGCGTGCCGCGATCGCCGCACGCAGTTCCGCCTGCGCATCGGCCCGGGACCGCACGACACCGGCATTGGCGCGCTCGACGTCGGCCCGCAGCCGGGCGATGACCTGTCCCTTCTCGACCGGATCGCCGCGATCGACCTCGACGGTTTCGAGCACCCCGATCACCGGGGTTCCGACCTCGGCCACCTGATCGGGACCGATCAGGCAAGCCAGCGGTGCCGAGGATTGCGCCCATCCGGTCGGGATGCCCAGCACGAGGGTCGCGCCGACGAGGATCGAGCCGATGTTCAAGGTGTTCGCGTGGTTCATGAGTTCATTCCCGTGAAGCAGTGAAAGACAACTCGCGTTCGAACTCGCAATCCCGCCGGAACAACTGCCGGCGTTGCGAGGCTTGTCGTTGCTCGTGCCGCGCCTGGCCCACCGTCACGATCCAGGCCAGCCATCGGCCGGGCAGTCGCACCTCGCCATCGCGCACGAACCGCCGCAGGAACGAAGCGACGATCCGACCGGCCGCGGTGTCCGCCAACGGCAACCGCGCCAGGCAGAGCCACGATTCGCTGCTGCCGGGCTGGCCCTGCCGCCCCGCGCGACCGGACAGTTGCCGATCGTGACGCCGAGATTCGTTGTGCTGGCAACACAACACGTGCAGACCACCGGCGGCCAACGCCGCCGGATCGGGCTGGATGTCCGTGCCGCGGCCGGCCATGTTGGTCGACACCGTGACCTGTCCGCGATGGCCGGCGCGGGCCACGATGTCGGCCTCGTTCCGATCGAAGTTCGCGTTGAGCACGACATGGCGGACGCCTTCGGCATCGAGCCGCTCCGACACGAGCTGCGAGACGCCGACCGAATCGGTGCCGACGAGAACGGGGCGCCCGGCCATCGACAGTTCACGGACGCGGGCAACAACGGCCCGCCATCGCGCGTCGTCGTCGACGAAACATCGCGTCGGCCATTGCGCGCGGCGACCGGGCAGACGCGTCGGAATGGTGATCACGTCGAGACCGTAGATCGATGCGATCTCGCGCCGGGCTTCGAGCAGGGTGCCGCTCATGCCGCCGAATCGCAGATAGCGGCGAAAGAACCGCTGGAACGTGATCTGCGACAACTTCTCGGGGTCGGCCTCGACGGGCAGCCCTTCCTTCAACGCCACCAGCGCATGCAGGTCGCGTGTCCACTTGCGGCCGGGCGCGATGCGACCGGTGACCGCGTCGACGATGATCACTTCGCCGTCGGCCACGATATAGTCCCGATCGCGCAGCAGCACATGACGGGCCGTCAACGCGGCGACCAACGTGTCTTCACGGTGACGCCGGTTCTTCCAGACCGGCTGCAGATGGGCTGCGAGCCGTTCGATCTTTGCTTCGCCGTCGGGCGTCAGCGTGATCCGCCGTTCACTGCGCCGATGCGTGAAATCCTCGCCGTCGGTCAGTTGCGCCGACAGCGCGAATGCCTGCCAGATGAACGCGCGGTGGGCCGCCCCCTTGCCCGGCGCCGACAGCACGAGCGGCATCTGCGCCTCGTCGATCAGTACGCTGTCGGCCTCGTCGACGATCGCCATGCACAGCCCGCGCAACAGCGGCGGCGGGCCGCTGCGCTCGGCCAGCGCGCGGGCGCGCCGCTGCAACGCGGAGTCGGCACAGCCGTGCATCAACCGGTCGCGCAGATAGTCGAACGCCAGTTCCTTCGCAGTGACGTAGACGATCGGTCTGCGATAGGCGATGCGGCGCATCTCGGGCGAATCGGCGGCGACGACGGCGGCCGCGTCGAGACCCAGCAACCGGTACAGCGGGCCGAACGCCCGCGCATCGCGCGTCACCAGATAGTCGTTGGCCGTGAGCACGTGCACCGGAATGCCGGCGAGCGCGCCGACGGCGGCGGCCAGCGCGACGGCCAGTGACTTGCCCTCGCCGGTCGCCATCTCGACCAGTCGGTTGTCGAGCATCGCCAGCGCGGCGAACACCTGGCAGTCGTAGGCCTCCTTGCCGAGCACGCGCGCCGCCGCTTCGACGACGAATGCGCAGCACAGGTCGGCTGCGTCGGCGGTGAGCCCGTCCGCCGCGATGCGCGCCTGCACGTCGTTGCGACCGAGCGCGAACATCCGATCGTCCAGACCCTGCCACGGCGCGCGCAACGCACGCACGTGCCGGACACGACGCATGAAGCGGCGCCGCGCGAACAGCAGAGAACCGCCACGATGGAGCGCGACGCGGTGGATGTCCGCTCCGTCCGCGCGCTCGGGATAGTCACCCCACCCGACGCCGGGCACGGTGAGGTTCGATGCGGAGGCAGGGTGGGCCATCGGCATCACCCTCCCGGACGGAAATGCCGCAACAGCAGTTGCCGCACCGCGCGCAGCATCTGTCGTGCCGCCGGCAGGTAACCATGATCGAACCGCACCAGCGCACGCCCGCCGATGCGATCGCCGTGCAGTGCCGTCACCGCCACATCCATCAACACCACCGCGGAGCGCGGCTTCAAGCCTTCCTGGTCGCCACCATCGGTGACGATGCGGCCCCCGCCGCGATCGCCGAGCACCGCACTGGGCAGCCGATCGATCGCACCCGGCATGTCACGCTGCACCTGCGCCGGGTACGGCGCGGCGCCGACTTCCGCCAGCCGCACGTCCACCCGCTTCAGGCTGCTGCGCACCAGTTGCGCGTCCTCCTGTGGCAGGGCAACGCGCACCGTCAGCGGCGCGTCCGTCATCACGTAGCCGATCAGATCGCCCTTGCGGCACAGCGTACCCAGCGTGTCGTGCTGTCGCGGCAGCACGACGACACCATCGGTTTGCGCGTGGATCTCGAGGCGACCGAGGCGCTCCTCGGTGCGACGGGCCTGCGACTGCGCGTAGGCCAGTTGTTCGCGCAGGTCGGGCGCTTTGCCGGGTTCGGCCTGCAGCGCCCGGAACAACTCGACGTCGAGTTGCGCGAGCTGGTTTGCGTCGACCGTCCGCTGCGCGAGGAGCTTCGGATCGTCCAGCACGACGAGTCGGTCGCCGGCCGCGACGCGAGCACCGTCCGCGACGTCGAAGTCCACGACGAAGCCGTCGGTTTCGCACCGGATCTGCGCCTGCTCCGGCGGCCAGACGACCCCTTCGGCGACGGTGCGAAACGGCAGCGGTGCGACGGTCAGCAGCAGCACGGCCACGGTCGTCACGATGATCAACCGTCCGCACGATCGGGAACGATCGGCCTCGCGCGCCAGCATCCGGCGCAGATTGTTGACGAGGTCGAGCAGCGGCTTGCCGAGCAGCGTGCAGACGAGGAACACGCCGGCGAGGATGCCCAGCGCCGTCGACAGACTGCCGACCCACAGCGTGATGCCGATGCAGATCGCGAGCCGGTAGAGCCACGACAGCGGCGAATACAGCTCGAGCCAGAAGCGTTCTCCCGGCACCGGTTCGATCGGGTATGCGGAGCGGATGCCGAGCATCAACCGGCTCAGTCGTTCCTGCCAGTAACGTGCGCTGCGACCGGCGAGGTTGCGCAGATCGAGCAGATCGCAGAACAGGTAGTAGCCATCGAAGCGCATCAGCGGATTACCGTTCACCAGCACCGTGGAGACACCGCCGATCAGCATCACGGTGAATGCCCCGTCGCGGACGAGGCCCGGTTCGACGGCGAGCCACACGAACAGCGCGAACGCGGCGAGGGTCAGCTCGACCATGATGCCCGCCGCGCTGACCACCGCCCGTTGATACGCGTGCCGGAAACCGTCCGCCGCCGACGCGTTGACGAACGGCACCGGCGTCAGCAACAGCAGCGCGACGCCGGCCTGACGCACCCGTCCGCCCCAGTGGTGCACGGCGACGCCATGGGCGAGCTCGTGCGCGACCTTGATTGCCGGATAGGTCAGCCACATGACGAACAGATGGCGCGGTGACGTCAACGTTTGCGCGCCTTCGGCCGCCAGTTCTCCGGCATGCAGCACCGCGAGGAACATCGCACTCAGCATCAGCACGAGCCAGGCGCCGAAGGTCCATGGCGAGAACACCCAACCGGTGTAACGCCCGACGGCATCGATGATCCGCGACGGATTGCCCAGCGCAATCCGGAACCCCATCGGGTTCACGCCGCGACGGCGCGTGCGACTGCGCTTGATCTCGCGCTGCCGGAAGATCGCCTCGACATCGGGCGCCACGTCGAACTGCAGCACGCCGCGGCCGTGCAACTGGATCAGCAGCTGCACGACTTCGTCTTGTGTCGGCGCCGCATCCGGCATCGTCGCGATCAGCTCGTTCCAGATCTGCTCGACCGTCAGCCGGCCGTCGCAACGACCGACGAACTGGTAGGCCGGCCGGTTCAGCCGCTGCACACGATCGCCGGTGGTATCGATCAGCAGATACCAGAACACGCCCCGCTGGTGCTGCCGCTTCAACTCGATATGGGGCTGCAGCCACGGCCGCAGTTTCGCGACGCGGTGCCAGCGACTGCTGAAGAGCGGTTCGTCCATCGCGACGCCTCAGGGCATCCAGATCCAGACGACACGCGCGAACCGTTCCGCCACCGCGCGATAGGCCCCGTACGCCAGCGACCGGCGCCCCACCGTGAGCTTCGCCACGCCTTCGAGGCCGGGCCGGATGCGGTCGGCGCCGGCGTCGACTTCGGTCTCGACTTCGAAGATGTTGTTGCCGTCGACGGCGCGGGCGATCGGCGTGATGCGGCTCACCCGGATCGGCAGCGTGTCCCACGGCAGCGCCGACAGCGACAGCACACCTGACTGTCCGACGGCGACCTGCGCGATATCGCGCTCGTCGACCTCGACCACCACGCGATGCCGCTCGCCGGGCATCAGCACCAGCATCACACGGCCACGCTCGATCGGCGCACCGAGCATCTGTCCGAGATCGCCCTGGATCACGGTGCCGTCGAACGGCGCGGCGACCTGCAGCCGCGTCAGGTCGGCGTCGATCAGGTCCAGATGCGCCCGCGCTTCCTCTACGCGGGACAGCGCGTTGACGATCGCCGCCCGGTCGAAGCGCGCGAGCGCCGCGGCATAGGCGTTCTCGTGCTGCGCCAGCTCGCTCGCCCACTTGCGCCGCTGCAGCCGCAACTCGTCGTCGGCCAGCTCGACCAGCACCTGACCTTCCTGCACGCGGTCGCCGGGACGCACGCCCGCGGTTTTCAAGAAGCCATCCATCGGCGCCACCAGAGAACGCTGCACGGCGCCTTCGATCCGCGCGCGTCCGCCCACCCGGTGCTCGATCGGCACGAACAACAACGCCACCAGCAACGTGATCGCCGCTCCCGCCAGCAGCCGCGTCCGCCGCCCTTCCGGACTGCACAGCCGGCGCCACCCCACCTGCAGCGCACTGACCACCCGTTCCCGCCAGGGCACTTCGCGCAGATACATCAGATAGAGCACCGGCCCGATCAGATTGACCAGGTTCTCCAGTTGACCCACCTGTTGCTCCAGATGCGCCGAACCCGTCGCCCACTCGGCGGTGATCCCGCCCACGATCTCGCCCTGATAGAGCATCGGAATGCTGGCGACCGCACCGCCCTGGGCGGGCAGCAGCCGCGCGTGGGCGGCGCGAATCGCGGGCACGGCATGTTCGTCGATTGGCAGATGGATACTGACCCCCTGCTCGACGGCCTCGTCCATCGCCGCACTGACAGGGTCGAAGGCTTCGGCGGCGAGATTGTCGGGATGCCCATGGGATACCGCGACCAGTCGCACGAAGCCCTTGCGCGTGAACCCGACGCTGACACGACGACAACCGTAGGCGGTGGCCAGCTCGGTGGCGAACGCCGTGGCCGCCGGTGCGCAGCGGGCATGCGTCAGTACCGACGCTTGCAAGACCAGCGCAAAACCAGGATCCGGAAGTGCAACCCTGCCGGACAGGGGGAACTCCGCCGCGGTGGATGACATCGGTGCCATTCGGTCGACTGCGATCTGAAAGAACGGCGGCGCCCGATCCGGCCACCGCCGTCGCTTGAATCCGATTTCAGCCGGTTAACGGCAAGGGTCCGATTCGCTTTACTTTTCCTATGGATATGTCATGTCAGATATTCGGCAAACCTGCTGTAGTCATCTTTCCACTGTTTCAATCGACGAACGGTTGAAACGCGTCGCGCCGACATTGAATTGTCGCGACGCAACAGATGGTCCGCCGGAAGAAGCCGGCTGACGGCGAATCGGTGGTCTGCGCAGCAGCCGTCCCAGTCATCGAATGCGGCCGGCCGACAACGCGAACCACGTTCTTCCGATCGGCGGCCGACCGCGGTCTGCGCGAGAGCATTCACCTACAACGCATCGTAGTGTCGGCGTGTGTCGGATAAGACTTCGCCCGAATTGGCCTATAGTGTCGGATGGTTCTGTCAAAAGACCTGGGTGTTGCCGACGCTCCAGCGGCGCTCCGTTGCATTGCATCGACCGGGGCGCGTCACCAGGAGCAGCATTGATCGATTCAGTCGAACCCGGCCCGACGGCCGGCGAACGCCCCGCGGCGCGCGCGGAAGATCGGCAAGTCGGACGGGGCGGCACCGCGTCGTCGCGCGGCGTGCTCACGCTCGCTGTCGTCGTGATCGCCTTCATCGTCGCCACCGCGCTGCTGACGGCGCGCAGCCTGTCGCAGGTCGTCGCGTCGCAGGAGGCGCTGACCCAGACCATTCTGTTCGACAAGGCCTTGCAGGCTCTGCAGGTCCATCTGGTGGATGCCGAAACCGGACAGCGCGGCTATCTGCTGACGGGCCGCATCGGTTATCTGCAGCCGTACTTCGCCGCGCTCGGCCAGGTCAGGATCGCCCAATCGGCACTGGGAGAAGTGCAGCATTCCCACGGCGAGTTCCAGGCGCTTCTCGGCAATCTGCAGCAAGCCATCGACGTGAAGCTGCAGGAACTCGATCACACCATTCGCCTGAAGGAAGAGGGGCGGGAGGCCGAAGCGCTGGAACTGGTGAAGACCGATGCCGGCAAGCAGGCGATGGATGCCGTGCGCAGCGCCGTCGCGGCGCTCATCGCCGCCGAAGATCGCCAGACTGCCGTGCGCCGCGAGATCCATCGACGCGAAGTGCGCAACACCTATGCAATCTTCGGCATCTCGCTGCTGTTGAACGTCACGCTGCTGGTGGTGCTGGTGCAGCGCATGCGGGCGGACGCCGCCCGCTCCGCCGCGACCAGAGCCGCGATGCAGGCCCGCAACGCCGAGCTATCGGGTCTGTTGCGCGCCACCACGACGCGCAACGAGCACATCCAGGCGTTGACCGAACTCAGCCGCTATCTGCAGTCGGCGCTGCACATCGACGAAGCGGCACGGCTGCTGCAGCAGCATCTGCCCCAACTGATGAAGGCCGAGGGCGGCGCGCTCTACCTGATGGCGGCATCGCGCAACCAATTGCGTCGCGCTTGCACGTGGGGTGACGGCTCCTGGGTGGAATGTCTCGAACCCGCCGAATGCTGGGCGCTGCGCCGGGGCCAGCCCATCCGCCATGCCGCCGAAGGCGGCATCACCGCCTGTGCGCATCTGGCCGCCCACGGCAAGCCGACCAACCCGACCCTCGCCACCATCGAGTGCATGCCGTTGATGGCGCACGGCGATCTCATCGGGCTGCTCGTGGTCGGTGGGCACAGCCGCCAACAGACGCTGTCGCCGGACGAAGAGCAGTATCTGCAGATGACGCTGGAGCAAGTCGCGTTGTCGATCGGCAATCTGCGGCTGCGGGAATCGCTGCGACAACAGTCGATCCGCGACGTGCTGACCGGCCTGTACAACCGCCGCTTCCTGGAAGAGTCGGTGCAGCGCGAACTGCTGCGCGCCGGCCGCATGCGCGACCAGGGCCAGACCCATGGCCTTGCGGTGATGATGCTCGACGTGGATCACTTCAAGCGGTTCAACGATCAGCACGGTCACGACATCGGCGACAAGGTGCTGCGCGAAGTGGCACAGGTGCTGCTGCGGATCACCCGCGGCAGCGACGTGGCCGCGCGCTACGGCGGCGAGGAATTCGTCGTGATCCTGCCCGAAACCCACGCTGAAGCGGCGTTGCAGCGCGCCGACGACCTGCGCCGCGATGTGGAGAAACTCACGCTGCATGCCGACGGGCAGGTGCTCGACC
>JAHCKV010000280.1 GCA_026125595.1 Burkholderiales bacterium
TGAGCTGGGTTTAAAACGTCGTGAGACAGTTTGGTCCCTATCTGCCGTGGGCGTTGGAAGTTTGAGGGGGGCTGCTCCTAGTACGAGAGGACCGGAGTGGACGTGCCTCTGGTGTACCGGTTATGACGCCAGTCGTATCGCCGGGTAGCTAAGCACGGAAGAGATAACCGCTGAAAGCATCTAAGCGGGAAACTCGCCTCAAGATGAGACTTCCCGAGGCCGTGAGCCTCTTGAAGGGTCGTTCTAGACCAGGACGTTGATAGGCGCCATGTGGAAGCGCAGTAATGCGTTGAGCTAAGGCGTACTAATTGCCCGTACGGCTTGATCCTATAGCTTTGCGTGCTCCAGCGAGCACCCAGACAGGATCCTCGCAGTGCGTGTCGTGTGCCCCGTATGCGATTCAACAAAATCCCATACCGCATGCAATTCACCACCCAACTTCACTTCTTCCCGTAGGTACCGTGCCCAAAAGAGCCCCAAACGCTCCAAACAACACGGTGCCAAACCCCTTTGCCTTGCGGCCATAGCATCTTGGAACCACCCCTTCCCATCCCGAACAGGACCGTGAAACGAGATCGCGCCGATGATAGTGCGGACCTCCCGTGCGAAAGTAGGTCACCGCAAGGCTCCCCATTCTGACAAAGGCCCTGGATCATCTTGATCCAGGGCCTTTTTCGTTTCTGGCTGCACCGTGACGGGGCGCGTTGCCCAGTCATGGGTCGAATCTGCTTCGAAATGCCTGATTCTTGTACGATTCAAAGCGTCACTGACTATCGTCCGTACGCGGAGTCCCCATGCGCATTGCCATCCGATTGATTCATTGCCTGCTGCTCGCGACACTGGTCGTTCCCGTAGGTGCGCAGGAACCGATTCGCGGTGGCACGCTCACGATGGTCGTGCAGCCCGAGCCGCCGGGCCTCGTGTCCGCCGTCAATCCAGCAGGACCGATCGGTGTTGTGTCGACAAAGATCCTGGAAGGTTTGCTGACCTACGATTTCGACATGAATCCGAAACCCGCGCTGGCGGAGAGCTGGAGCGTCAGCGCGGACGGCAAGACCATCACGTTCAATCTGCGCAAGGGCGTGAAATGGCACGATGGACGCGACTTCACGGCCGCCGATGTGCAGTTTTCGATGATGAAGATCTGGAAGGAACTGCATCCGCGAGGCCGGTCCACGTTCGCCGAGGTCACCGCGGTCGATACGCCGACACCCACTCAAGCCGTGTTCCGCCTGGCGACGCCGGCGCCTTATTTGATGAGCGCTTTGAGCGGCTATGAGTCGCAGATCCTGCCCAAGCATATCTACGACGGTACCGACATCATGCAGAACCCGGCGAACAACAAGCCGGTCGGCACCGGTCCTTTCATGTTCAAGGAATGGCAGAAGGGCAACTTCATCCTGCTCGAGCGCAATCCGAACTACTGGGACAAGGGCAAGCCCTATCTCGACAAGATCGTACTGCGCACGATTCCGGATGCTTCCTCCCGCGCCGCCGCATTCGAGACCGGTGAAGTGCAACTGGGCGGTTTCAGCCCGGTGCCTCTCAATGACGTGAAGCGCTTGGAGGCGACCGGCAAGTTCGACTTCGAGACCCGCGGCTACGAATATCTGTCCCCGCTGTTCCTGATGGAGTTCAATCTGTCCAATCAGTACCTGAAGGACAAGCGGGTTCGGCAGGCCATCGCCCATGCCATCGACACCAAGGTGATCGTACGGACCATCTGGTTCGGATTCGGAACGCCGGCGATCAGCCCTGTGCCGTCGGTGCTGACGCAGTTTCACGATCCCAACGTTCCGAAGTATGCGTACGACCCGAAGAAAGCCGAGCAGCTGCTCGACGAAGCCGGCTTCAAGCGCGGTGCCGGCGGCAAGCGGTTCAAGCTCGTTCACGACTTCCTGCCCTACGGCAACGACTACCAGCGGACGTCCGAGTATCTGAAGCAGGCCCTCGGCAAGGTTGGAATCGATGTCGAACTGCGCAGCCAGGACACCGCGGCATTCCTGAAGCGGGTCTACACCGACAACGACTTCGAGTTCACGACCAATTTCTTCTACGCCCTGCCGGACCCGTCCATCGGCGTCCAACGCATCTACTGGTCGAAAAATATCAAGAAGGGCGTGCCGTTCTCGAACTCGTCCGGCTACTCGAACCCGGAGATGGATCGAATCATCGAAGGTGCTTTGGTGGAACACGACAAGGCCAAGCGTCGCGAACTGATCAACCGATTGCAGCGGACCGCGGTCGAGGACCTCCCGGTGCTCGACCTGTTCGAGATCCGGTTTTTCACGCTGGCCTCGAAGCGTGTGCACAATCACACGAGTTCCGCGGAAGGTATCTACGGGTCCTTTTCCAGCACCTGGCTGAGCAAGTGATGCCGGCTGCACGCGTCGTCGCGCCTGTTCGCTGATGCCTCGCGTTCTGCGCTACACGCTGCGGCGCCTCGCGCAGGCGATCCCGATCGTGCTTGGAATCGCAGTCTTCAATTTTCTGCTGCTGCAACTCGCCCCGGGAGACGCCGTCGACGTGCTGGTCGGCGAGGCTGGCGGCGCCACCCCCGAGTACATCGCGGCGTTGAAGACGCGGTTCGGCCTCGATCAGCCGGTACCGGTGCAACTCGGCCACTATTTGTGGAACGTCGCACGGCTCGATCTCGGATACTCGTTCCGTCACAACCAGACCGTCGTGCAGCTCATCCTGTCGCGGCTGCCGGCTACCCTGCTGCTGATGGTGACCGCGATCATCGTGGCGTTCGCCTCCGGGATCTTTCTCGGTGTCGCCGCCGCGCGGCGCGTCAATCGTCCGCTCGACACGATCATCTCGGTCGGTGCGTTGCTCGCGTACGCGACGCCGATCTTCTGGATCGGGTTGATGATGATCCTGCTGTTCTCGGTGCACCTCGGGTGGTTGCCATCGACCGGACTGCGCACGCTCGGGACCGATCTCGGCGGCATCGATCTGGTACTGGATGTCGCACGGCACATGATTCTGCCGACCGCGGCACTCGCGTTGTTCTATCTCGCGTTGTATACAAGGTTGATGCGCGCGTCGATGCTCGAGGTCTACGGCCTCGACTTCATCACGACCGCGCGCGCGAAAGGCGTACCGGAGCGCACGGTGGCTTATCGGCACGTGCTGCGCAATGCGCTGCTGCCGATGGTCACGATGCTCGGACTGCAGGTTGGTTCGATGCTCGGGGGCTCTGTACTGGTGGAGACCGTGTTCGGATGGCCCGGGCTCGGTCGTCTCGCGTTCGAGGCCGTGTTCCAGCGCGACCACAACCTGCTGCTGGGCATACTGTTGCTGTCGTCCGGGCTCGTCGTCATGGTCAACATCGTCGTCGACCTGCTCTACGCCGTGCTCGATCCGCGGATCGAGGTCGTCTGATGTATCTCGGTCACGCATGAAAGAGTTCTTGCGTCGCTATGTGCGCAACCGGGCGGCCGTGGCCGGCATCGTGATCCTGCTGGCCGTCATCGTCATGGCCTTGATCGCACCACTGCTGTTTCCCGACAGCCCCTGGGACATGGTGGCCGAACCATTTCTTGCGCCCGGGCAGGATCACGCCTATACGCTCGGCACCGACATGATGGGGCGCGATCTCGCCGCCGGCATCTTCCACGGCGCGCGCGTCAGTCTCGTCATCGGTCTGGTCGCCACAGCGGTTGCGCTGCTGCTCGGCGTCACGATCGGCGCCGTCGCCGGTTACTACGGTGGCTGGGTAGACAATGCGTTGATGCGCCTCACCGAGATCTTCCAGACGATCCCGGCGTTCATGTTCGCCATCGTGCTGGTGGCGGTATTCCAACCGAGTGTCACGACCATCGTGCTCGCGATCGGCGTCGTGTCGTGGCCCCCGGTGGCGCGGCTGACCCGTGGCGAGTTCCTCAGCCTGCGCAGTCGCGAGTTCGTGCAGGCCTGCGTCGCGATGGGGATGGGCGATGCGCGAATCATCGTGCTGCACTGTCTGCCCAATGCGCTCGCGCCCATCATCGTCACCGGCTCGTTGATGGTCGCGACGGCGATTCTCACCGAAGCCGGCCTTGCGTTCCTCGGTCTCGGTGATCCGAACGTGATGAGTTGGGGCACCATCATCGGTGCAGGCCGGGAAGTGCTGCGGTCCGCGTGGTACGTGACCACCTTGCCCGGCATCGCGATCCTGCTGACGGTGCTGGCGTTGAACCTCGTGGGTGAAGGTTTCAACGACGCCCTGAATCCGAAGTTGCGGAATCGCTGATCATGGCATTGCTCGAAGTCCGCCGACTGCAGACGCAATTCACGACCCGAGCCGGTATCGCCAAGGCTGTCGACGGGGCGACGTTCAGCATCGATGCCGGCGAAACCCTGGCCCTCGTCGGCGAGTCCGGTTGCGGCAAATCGGTGACGGCGTTCTCCATGTTGCGCCTTGTTGCCGATCCGCCGGGCAGGATCATCGGCGGCGAAATCCTGTTCGACGGTCGTGATCTTCTGCAGTTGTCGGATGCGGAAATGCGCGGCGTGCGCGGCGATCGCATCGCGATGATCTTTCAGGAGCCGATGACCTCGCTCAACCCCGTCCACACGGTCGGCGCCCAGATAGCGGAAGCCTTTCGCCTCTCCAAGGGACTTACCGGCGCAGAAGCCGACAAGGCGACGCTGGACGTCCTCGAACGGGTGCGCATTCCCGATGCCCGCTCGCGCCTCGGCTATTATCCGCACCAGCTGTCCGGCGGCATGCGCCAGCGCATCCTCATCGCCATCGCCTTCGCCTGCGAGCCCAAGCTGGTGATCGCCGACGAGCCCACCACGGCCCTGGACGTGACGGTGCAGAAGCAGATCCTGCGGCTGATCCGCGAACTGCAGGCGGCCCAGGGCACGGCCCTGCTGTTCGTGACCCACGACCTGGGCGTGGTGGCCAAGCTGTGCGAGCACGTCGTCGTCATGCACGGCGGCCGCGTGCTGGAGTCCGCGCCGGCGGAATCGCTTTTCGCGCATCCGGCGCACGAGTACACGCGCGCGCTGCTCGCCGCGACGCCGCGCTTCGACCGGCCCGGCGACGCGCTGCGGCCGGTGCCCCCCGAGCTCGCCGCGCGCCTGGAAGCCGAGGTCCGTCGCCTGGACGGCGATGCGTTGGAGGCGGTGGCCTGATGCCCTTGCTCGAAGCCACGGCGCTG
>JAHCKV010000281.1 GCA_026125595.1 Burkholderiales bacterium
CCCAGGTAGGAGAGGTTGCGGTCCATCGTCGCGCTGGGCCGCTTGCCGGTTTCCTGGATGGGGTGCACCGGAAACTCGAAGGCGATGCCGCCGTTCTCGCGGATCCCTTCGCGGACGCGGTGGGCCAGTTCCAGGTGATGGCGGTTACAGGGCGACAGGTCCGACCCGGATTGGGCGATGCCGATGATGGGCTTGCCGGATTGCAGTTCGGCGCGCGACAGGCCGAAGTTCATGTAGCGCTCCAGATACAGCGCCGTCATGTTCGGGTTGTCCGGGTTCGCGAACCACTGGCGTGATCTCAGTTTCGACGGGTCTTTCTTGACGGCCTTGGCCATGTTTTGACTTCTCCTCCAGTACCTGTTGTTCCGCAATCGCGGGTAACCGCCGGCTTCCCCGGCGGGCGAATCGAGGGCGAGAGTATGAACCCGAGGCCGGGCCCGATTCCACCCGTGCCGATGGAATTGCGCTATCCGGGCGCCGTGCCGCGCTTGCCGAACAGCGGTTTGACCAGACTGACGGCGCCGAGGGCGATGGCCCCCGCCACGATGCCGACCAGCGCGCCCAGCAGCGTCGGCGTCAGCAGTTCGAGCAGGCCGCCGATGCCCGGCACGGCGCCGGCGCGCACGGCGATGTCATGGACGATCTTCTCGGCTCCCGGAATGCCGTGGACCAGGATGCCGCCGCCCACCATGAACATCGCTGCGGTGCCCACCACCGACAAGGTCTTCATCATCCACGGCGCCGCCACGAGGATCCCGCGGCCGAAGCTGCGCTGCATCCGTGCCACGGCCCCTGCGCCGGGAACCTGGCTCAGGTACAGGCCGCCATCGTCGAGCTTCACGATGCCGGCCACCAGGCCATACACACCCACGGTCATCAACAGTGCGATGCCGGACAGCACGGTCACCTGGGTGACGAACGGCGCGGTGGCCACCACGCCGAGGGTGATGGCGATGATCTCGGCGGACAGGATGAAATCGGTGCGGATCGCGCCTTTGATCTTGCCGCGCTCGAACGCGACCATGTCGACCGCCGGATTCGCCAGCGCGTCGACCAGCTTGGCGTGATGGGCGCTGTCTTCGGCCTTCGCGTGGCTCAGCTTGTGCGCGAGCTTCTCGAATCCTTCGTAGCAGAGGAAGGCGCCGCCCAGCATCAGCAGCGGCGTGACGGCCCACGGTGCGAACGCACTGATCGCCAATGCCGCCGGCACGAGAATCAGCTTGTTGAGGAACGAGCCCTTGGTGACGGCCCAGACCACGGGCAGCTCGCGATCGGCCTTCACGCCGGTCACCTGCTGGGCGTTCAGGGCGAGATCGTCGCCCAGTACGCCGGCCGTCTTCCGGGCCGCCACCTTCGTCATGACGGCGACGTCGTCCAGCACGCTGGCGATGTCGTCCAGCAGGGTCAGCAGACTCGCTCCGGCCAATTGGGGTCCTTGGGATGTCGGGAAAGAGCCCCCATGATACGAGGCGGCACGATCTGCAAAGGGCGCAACTTCGAGACCGAGGCTCGGTCACACCTTTGCAACGCAACGGGAAACTCTCAAAAGGCACAGGATCCGATGATCATGAACGACGAACGACCCCGATTGACGGCGAGCGGCATGCAATTCCGGGTGTCCGCGCCGGGCGGTTTCTTCGGCAAGCTGGTGGCGGTCGTGCTCGGAACCGCGGTGCTCGCAGCGGCCTTCGTGTTCTCGATCGTGTTGCTGGTCGTTCTGCTGGCCGGCGGACTGATCTTCGGCGGCTATCTGTGGTGGAAAACCCGCGATCTGCGCAAGCAGTTGCGCGCCCAGCAGCAGATCTGGGCGCAGCAACGTGCGGCGCAGGCCGAAGCGCAGTCGCCGCAGGCCGGACAGGTCTACGAAGGCGAAGTCATCCGCGAGACCGATCCGCCGCAGCGATCACCGCACTGACCGACCGGGCCGCGGGTGCGGCACCGGCCGGGTTGTTCAACTGAAACTCAAACCGCGCGGCGGCGTCGCGCGATCACGCCCAGCAGCCCGATGCCGGCGGCCATCAACGCATAGGTCGAAGGCTCCGGCACCGCGGTGACCGACAGATACGGCCGCAACGACGGATCCGCCGACGTCGACGAGAAGTACAGGCCCGCGGCCGGCACGCCATCCACCAGCACGATGTCCGGTTGCGACAGTTCGACACCGTAGTTGGCCGACGGATTGGTGAGCCAGGCCTGCACCAGCATGGTGACGTCGAATTCCACCCACTGGTTCACGCCGTTCTGCATCGTGGAGGTCACCGGGTCCGACACCATCGGTCGGTTCTCCCACGTCACCGCCGTTTCGCTCCAGGCCTGCGTCACCTGCCGCAATTCGGTCGTGATCGGCTGGTCCATCGTCGGATCGGCGAACGGCGGCAGACCGGGTACCGCATACAGCCCGATCTTCGCGCTGCCGACCTGGGCCGCCGTCAGATTCAGAAAACTCAGATCGAACTGGATCAGCGTCTTCGTGTCGTGGGCCCGGACTTGACCGCCCGCGCCGATCAGCGGCTCGGTATTGCTGGTGCCGAGAAAGTCGCCGAACGGTACGGCGGCCGGTGGATTCAACGCATCGAGCGTCGCGGTGTCGAGGTTGGTCGTCCGGGCCGGTGTCGGAATGCCGAAGACACCGGGCACGCCGAATTCATAGACGAACACGTCCTTGCTGGATGCTTCATCGGGTTGCAGCGTGATGGTGACGGCGGCCTGCGCGGCATTCATACAGCCGAGACCGGCGGCAATGGCGACGGCCATCGTCGTCGCTCGCAAAGCGAAAGCGTTCTTCATCGGGGATCTCCAGTGGTTGGCGTACACGACGCGAGCCCCGCGGAAGCGGATCTCGCACGTGTCCATACGGGGCGCCACGCCGACTGGATGCGGGCCGCTCCGCGACCGTGCGCGAAGCGGCCGGACCGCGGGGCTTATCCGCCCCAGGCTTTCAGGTTCAGGAACTCGCGACGGGTCTTCGGGCCGTGCGTCACGAACGTCGGGTCGCGGCGCTCGGCGCGATACTCTTCCCGGGCGATCGCCACCTTGTCCTGCTTCGTGTGCTTCTGCAGCACGTCGGCCGGCACCGGATAGATCTTCAGCGCGTTGAGCCCGAAGATGTCGGCCCGCATCGCCGGGGTGATCTCCGGATAGCCGTGCTTGTCGCGCAGTTCCGGCGCGATCTGGAACGTGCGGAACGCCTGGATCTGGTCCTGCGGCGAGCCGTACCAGATCGAATCGGTGCCCCACAGCACGTTCTTCGGCCCGCACGCCTTCAGCAGTTTGCCCAGCGTGTGCGCCGCGGTGTTCGGATCGCGCATCGCGAATCGCCACGTCGAGCCCAGTTCCGCATAGACGTTCGAACCGGGCTTCACGTCGTTGCGTTGCAGGCTCGTGACGAGTGCATCGACGCCATCGATGCGCTTCGGATCATGGGGGCCCTCGTCGGCACCGGCGACGAACCCGGAGTGGTAGATCAGGAAGTTGACGTCCGGATAGCGCTTCGCGACGCGACCGATGTCGACGCAGGTCGAGTGTTCGTAGGACTGCGGGCCGAACGACAGGCCCTTGTGCACCGCGATGTTCTTGATGCCGAGCTTGCGCGCCTTTTCGATGAGCGCGATGCCGGGGGCGTCGTCCAGGAAGAAGCCTTTGCCGTCGGGCCCCCATTGCGTGTACGTCTTCCAGGCGGCGACCGGATAGCGCGCCGCCAGCTCGTCCATGCCGTCCAGGTCGCCGGGCTGGTTCGGATTCACGCGGCCGTGGATGTAGAGCCGGTGCGTGCCGTTCAGCCGCTCGACGATGCGGGCGGTCGCGTGGGCTTCCTCGATGGTCAGCGGCTCCGCTTCGCGGCGCGACGGCACGAACGACAGCACCATCAGGTCCGTATCGGAATCCATGAAGACGTCCTTCACGAATTCGTCCGGCCCGATGCACTCGAGATAGTCCAGTTGTCCCGGCCCCTGGCCGGCCGCACAGGTCTTGGTCTTCGGCATCTGCCGCAGCGGCGTGGCACCCGGGGGCAGCGTCTTGGTCCACGCGCCGGTCGGGTTCACGAAATGTCCCTGCACATCGAAGATGAACTCCGAACCGTCGACCGTGGCTTCGGCCAGTTGCAGATCCAGCGCCGCTTCTGCCGGCACGTCGAAGAAGCCGCCGGTCAGGCCCTGCCGCGCATAGGCCTCGTTCATGCCGATCAGCGCGGTCGCGGTGCCGCAGGCGGTGACCAGGAAGCCGCGCCGGCTGAGCCCCAGGTGCCGCGCATGGTCGCCGGCCGAGTCGAGCCCGCGTTGCACCGCCTCGTGGTGAACGGGCGCCAGCGGAATCGGTTCGAATTCGCCGTTCGTCGTCGTGTCGAGCTTGATCGGAAGCCGCTTGCCGCCGGGATCGTGGGTGAACGCCATGGGTATCTCTCCTCGTGGTGGGAGCGACTGCCGCCGTCGTCCCCGGTAGGTGTCGTTGCGATCGCGATCCGGAACGCCCTGCCGATTCCGATGGAACGCGCCGCGGCTGTGGAACTTCAGAGGGCGGTTGCGTGGCGGAGTTCAGCCGCCATCGCCCCGTACCTGGATCATTGCGCGCTGCGACTTCGACGGGGGACGCATCGCCACGCAACGGCGTCGAGTATAGGTGCGGCCGGTGGCCCGTTCGCGGCGGTTTTCTTTGCTATGGTCTCGGCCTTTGCGGCGCCCGCGCCACTGCTTCCGAGGGAGTTTCGATGTCCGCCATCGCACCATTCGATTCAGCCATTCTGCCGGCGGGCGTCCGTGCCCGCTTCATCGACAACGGCAACGGTCTGTCGATGCACGTGCTGGAAGCCGGGTTCGAATCACCGGGACGGCCCTGCGTGCTGCTGCTGCACGGCTTCCCCGAGATCGCCTACAGCTGGCGCAAGGTGATGCCGGCGCTCGCGGCTGCGGGCTACCACGTGGTGGCGCCGGATCAGCGCGGTTTCGGCCGCACGCAGGGCGCCGATCGCCGCTACGACGGCGACCTCGGATCGTTCCGAATGACCAACATCGTCGGCGACGCGGTCGGGCTGGTTTCGGCGCTGGGGTATCGATCGGTCGCGGCGGTGTTCGGTCACGATTCCGGCTCGCTGGTGGCGGCGTGGTGCGCGCTGATCCGCCCCGACGTGT
>JAHCKV010000282.1 GCA_026125595.1 Burkholderiales bacterium
CACTGATCGACGACTATGGACATCACCCGGCCGAGATGGCGGCGACGCTGGCCGCGGTGCGCGGTGCGTTTCCGGGCCGGCGACTGGTGCTGGCATTCCAGCCGCACCGGTATACCCGGACGCGCGACGTGTTCGAGGATTTCGTGAAGATCCTGTCGTCCGTGGACATGCTGCTGCTGACCGAAGTCTACGCGGCCGGCGAAGCGCCGATCGTCGCGGCCGACGGGCGCTCGCTGGCCCGCGCGATCCGCGTCAAGGGGCCGGTGGAACCGATCTTCGTCGAGGACTGGAAAGAGTTGCCCGCGGCGATCGTCAATGCGGCCCAGCCGGGAGATGTCGTCGTGACCATGGGAGCAGGCTCGATCGGGCAGGTTCCCGCGCTGACCGTGCAGCAGGGGATCGGGAGGTGATGCATGGACATGACCGAACTGTTCCGCATTGCGAGGTACGGATTGCGCGGTGAGTTCCGCCACGACGAGCCGATGCGGCGCCACACCAGCTGGCGCGCGGGCGGCAGCGCCGATCGTGCGTACTTCCCGGTCGACTTGGACGATCTGTGCGTGTTTCTCGGCACGATCCCGCGGGACGAGCCGGTGCTGCTCGTCGGTCTGGGCAGCAATCTGCTCGTCCGCGACGGCGGCTTTCGCGGCACCGTCGTGTTCACCAGCGGTGCCCTGGGCACGCTGGAACTTCGCGACGACGGCCTGGTATACGCCGAGGTCGGCGTGCCGAGTCCGAAGGTGTCGCGGTTTGCCGCGCTCCACGATTTCGAAGGCGCCGAGTTTCTATCCGGAATTCCGGGCACCGTCGGCGGCGCCCTCGCGATGAACGCCGGATGTTTCGGTAGCGAGACCTGGGACCGTGTCGCGCGCGTACTGGTGGTCGATCGCGCCGGCGTGTTGCGGACCCGTGAGCCGGACGACTACGTCATCGGCTATCGACATTGCGGCCTGACGCCGTCGGCACGCCGATCGGGCGACGACGAATGGTTCGCCGCGGCGTGGTTTCGCTTTCCGCGGGCCAGCGGCGAGGCGTCGCGGATTCGCATCAAGGAATTTCTGGCGCGACGCAGCGCGACGCAGCCGCTCGGTCAACCCAATGCCGGCTCGGTGTTCCGCAATCCGCCGGGCGACCACGCGGCGCGGCTGATCGAGTCGTGCGGGCTGAAGGGGCATCGGCGCGGCGATGCGATGGTGTCCGAGAAGCACGCGAACTTCATCGTCAATGTGGGCGAAGCACGGGCCGCGGATATCGAGAGCTTGATCCGCGAGGTGCGGGAGACGGTCTGGCGGCAATGCAACGTGCTGCTTGAACCGGAAGTACGGATCGTGGGTGAGCCGCTGCTGGCGGCGTGAACGGAACGACGGACAGGATCGCAAGCGTGAAACGAACGGAATTCGGAAAGGTCGCGGTGTTGCTCGGCGGGCGTTCGGCGGAGCGCGAGGTGTCGCTGATGTCGGGCACCGCCGTGCTGGCTGCCTTGCAGAAGAGCGGTGTCGATGCCCACGGATTCGACCCGGCGCAGCGCAATCTGTGGGACTTGCCGCGAGAAGGCTTCGACCGCGTGTTCATCGCGCTGCATGGTCGCTATGGCGAGGACGGCACGGTGCAGGGGGCGCTCGAGCTGATGGGCATTCCGTACACCGGCAGCGGCGTGATGGCGTCGGCGCTTTGCATGGACAAGGTCCGCACCAAGATGGTGTGGGTCGCCTGCGGTCTGCCGACGCCGAAATGGGCCGTGCTCGGCGCCGACGCGGATCTTCCGACCGTCGTGGCGTCGCTCGGCCTGCCGCTGATCGTGAAACCCGCCCGTGAGGGTTCGACGATCGGCATCACCAAGGTCACGGCGGCATCACAGCTTGCGGAAGCCTACGCGCTCGCGGCGAAGCACGATGCGCTGGTGCTGGCGGAGGAATTCGTCGATGGACAGGAGCTGACCGCGGCGTTCGTGGGCAATGAAGCGCTGCCACTGATCCGCATCGAAGCGCCGCAGGGCAACTACGACTATCACAACAAGTACTTCAGCGACGACACACGGTACTACTGCCCGAGCGGCCTGCCCGATGCCGAAGAGACGGCGATCCGCACGATGGTGCTGAAGGCGGCGTCCGTCCTCGGATGCGAGGGGTGGGGGCGCGCCGATCTGATCCGTCGTGCCGACGGAAGCGTCACGCTGCTCGAGATGAACACGTCCCCGGGCATGACCGGTCACAGTCTGGTGCCGATGGCGGCCAAGGTGGCGGGCATGGATTTCGAAGCGCTGGTGATGCGGATTCTGGAACAGGCCCATGTGGGATAGGCCTGAAGCGCTGACCGCGCTCGCCAATCTGCTGTACGGGCTCGCGGCGGTCGCCGTGATGCTGATCATCGTGCTGGTCACGGTGCATCTGCCGGCGTTTCCGGTGCGCGAAGTGCGCGTCGTCGGCGAGGTGCACCACGTGACGCGCGCACAGATCGAGCAGGTGGTGCGTGGCCAGCTGCGCGGCAATTTCTTCACGATCCGCCTCGACGACTCGCGCGAAGCGTTCGAGAAACTGCCGTGGGTGCGCCGCGTGAACGTGCGCCGGCAATGGCCCGACCGGCTCGAAGTCGCGCTGGAAGAACACGAGGTGCTGGCCCGTTGGGGCGAGCAGGGTCTGGTGAATACACACGGCGAAGTGTTCGAAGCTGCGAGCGATGCCGTGCTGCCGGTGTTCCGCGGCCCGAAGGACACGTCGAGCGATGTGACCTCGCACTACCTGCAGTTCCGCGGTCTGCTCGAACCGCTGGGACAGCGCGTGATCGACGTGAATCTGTCCGATCGACGCGCATGGCGATTACGGCTGGCCGGTGGCATGACGCTGGAATTGGGACGGGACCAGGTGGTGCCGCGGCTCCAGAAGTTCGCCGGTGCCTGGCATTCGAGCATCGCGTTGATGCGCGAACCGCCGGCCTATGTGGATCTGCGCTACCCGAACGGGTTCGCGGTCCGCCTGAAAGATCTGAAATGGACGGCCGCGAAGGCCTGACGAGACCAAGGGAGACAGGCGAGATGGATCCGCTGGAACACAAACGCATGACGCTGGCGCCGAAAACGAAGGAGACGAAGAATCTCCTCGTGGCACTCGACATCGGCACTTCGAAGATCCAGGCGATCGTGGCCGAGGCGCTGCCGAGCGGCCACTTCGAAGTCATCGGCACCGGCAGCCAGCCGTCGCGCGGACTGAAGAAGGGTGTGGTGGTCAACATCGAATCCACGGTCAACGCGATCCAGCGTGCGCTCGAGGAAGCGGAGCTGATGGCGAACTGCAAGATTCGCGAGGTCTACACCGGTATCGCCGGCAGTCACATCCGCAGCTTCAATACCACTGGCATGGTGGCGGTGAAGGATCGCGAAGTGAGCCAGGCCGACGTGGACCGCGTCATGGATACCGCACGCGCGGTGCCGATCTCGACCGATCAGCAGATCCTGCACGTGCTGAACCAGGAGTTCGTCATCGACGGTCAGGAGGATGTCCGCGAGCCGCTCGGCATGAGTGGCGTGCGGCTCGAAGTGAAGGTGCACATCGTGACCGGCGCGGTGTCCGCCGCGCAGAACATCCTGAAATGCGTGCGGCGGTGCGGGCTCGAAGTGCACGACCTGATCCTGCAGCCGCTGGCTTCGGCGACGGCGACGCTGTCCGACGACGAGAAGGACCTCGGCGTCGCGCTGGTGGACATCGGTGGCGGCACCGCGGACATCGCGGTGTTCACCGAGGGTGCCATCCGGCACACCGCGGTGATTCCGATCGCCGGCGACCAGATCACCAACGACATCGCGATGGCGTTGCGCACGCCCACCAAGGATGCCGAAGAGATCAAGCAGAAGTTCGGCTGTGCGCTGCGGCAACTGGCGGATCCGCGGCAGATGGTCGAGGTACCGGGAGTCGGCGATCGCGA
Source organism: Burkholderiales bacterium (assembly GCA_026125595.1). GTDB lineage: Bacteria > Pseudomonadota > Gammaproteobacteria > Burkholderiales. Next base: position 3,919 of record JAHCKV010000282.1, read on the forward strand.
GCCGCGGCAGTTGTCGCGGCAGACCCTCGCTGAAGTGATCGAGCCGCGCGTCGAGGAACTGTATTCGCTGGTGCAGGCGGAACTGCGTCGCAGCGGCTACGAGGACCTGCTGTCGTCGGGGATCGTCATCACCGGCGGCAGCGCCGCGCTGGAAGGCATGGTGGAACTGGGCGAAGAGGTGTTCCACATGCCGGTGCGGCTGGGTGTGCCGAACTATGCGGGTCCGCTGGCCGATGTGCTGCGGAACCCACGCTATTCAACGGGGGTCGGTCTGCTGATGCAGGCCCATGACCAATACCGGCGACGCGAAGCGACGAAGATGTCGACCGGCAGTTTTCAGCAGGTGTTTCAGCGCATGAAGGAATGGTTCCAGGTGAATTTCTGAGCGTGGACCGGCACCGCCGGACGCGCGGCGGATTTGATTCGAGTACGACGACACAGGAGACGGGAAAATGGCGTTCGAGCTGATGGATGCACAGGGGCAGGAAGCAGTCATCAAGGTGGTCGGCGTGGGCGGCTGCGGTGGCAACGCGGTCGACCACATGATCGATGCGGGGGTGGACGGTGTGGAGTTCATCTGCCTGAACACCGATGCGCAGGCGTTGAAGCGCAACCGGTCGGGGCAGTTGCTGCAGTTGGGTACGGGTGTGACCAAAGGCCTGGGCGCCGGTGCGAATCCGGACGTGGGCCGGTCCGCGGCGATCGAGGATCGTGAGCGCATCGTCGAGCTGATCCGCGGCGCGGACATGCTGTTCCTGACGGCCGGCATGGGGGGCGGTACGGGCACCGGCGCGGCGCCGATCGTCGCCGAAGTGGCGCGCGAACTGGGCATCCTGACGGTGGCCGTCGTGACCAAGCCGTTCTCGTTCGAAGGCAAGCGCCTGAAGGTCGCGCAGGCCGGACTGGAGGAACTCGGCCGTCATGTCGATTCGCTGATCGTGATCCCGAACGACAAGCTGATGGCCGTGCTCGGCGAAGACATCTCGATGCTCGATGCGTTCAAGGCGGCGAACAGCGTACTGCACGGTGCGGTCGCCGGCATCGCGGAAGTCATCAAGTGCCCGGGTCTGGTGAACGTCGACTTCGCGGACGTCCGCACCGTGATGTCCGAGATGGGCATGGCGATGATGGGTTCGGCGCTCGCGTCCGGCGCGCACCGCGC
>JAHCKV010000283.1 GCA_026125595.1 Burkholderiales bacterium
ACCGGGCTGATCGGTCCGAATCTCCCGAACCACAAGTCGCTGTTCAAGCCATCCGCCGCCAGCTTGGTGCTGGAGCCGGGCGCCGATTCCGTCCAGCTCGTGCTGACGGCGCAAGAAGCGGGTGGACCCGTCGTTCACAAGACATTGACTTTTCATCGTGGCACGTACGTGATCGACGTGGCCTACGAGATCGTCAATGACACCGGGACACCGGTCGTGCCGAACGCGTATTACCAGGTCGTGCGCGACGACAAGACTCCAGCAGGAGGCTCTCGGTGGGTACCCACTTACACCGGTGTGGCTCTGTATACGGAGAAAGACAAGTACACCAAGGTGTCGTATTCGGACATCGCGAAGGGCAAGGCAACGGTGCCGAAGAACGTGCCGGACGGCTGGATCGGCATGGTGCAGCACTACTTCGTATCCGCCTGGTTGCCGCCCAATGGAACGTCGCGGGAGTTTTATGTCCGTGCCCTGGGTGACGGCCTCTTCGCTGCCGGTGTGATCGTGCCGCCCGGCACAGCCGAGCCTGGAGGCAAGCTCACGTGGAACGTGCCCTTCTATGCGGGACCGGAGGAACAGGACAAGCTCGAAGCCCTGGCGCCCGGGTTGAATCTGACGGTCGACTACGGCTGGTTCACCATCATCGCGACGCCGTTGTTCTGGGGGCTTTCCGCCATTCACGACGTCGTCGGCAACTGGGGCGTGGCGATCATCATCGTCACGATCATCATCAAGTTGCTGTTCTTCCCGCTGTCGGCCGCGTCATACAAGTCGATGGCCAAGATGCGGCTGATGGCGCCGAAGCTGCAGAAGCTGAAGGAGCAGCACGGCGATGACCGGCAGAAGCTCCATCAGGCGATGATGGAGTTGTACAAGACCGAGAAGATCAATCCGCTGGGTGGTTGTTTGCCGATCGTGATCCAGATCCCGGTGTTCATCTCGCTGTACTGGGTGTTGCTGGGTAGCGTGGAAATGCGCCACGCGCCGTTCATGCTCTGGATCCAGGATCTGTCGCGGCCTGACCCGTTCTATGTGCTGCCGATCCTCATGGGCATCAGCATGATTCTGCAGGCGCGGCTCAATCCGGAGCCGCCGGACCCGATCCAGGCGAAGGTGATGAAGATCATGCCGGTCGCGTTCAGCATCTTCTTCTTCTTCTTCCCGGCGGGTCTGGTGCTGTACTGGCTCGTGAACAACATCCTGTCCATCGCGCAGCAATGGACCATCACCCGGCAGCTCGAGCAATCCGGTGTCGGAGCCCGCAACAAGCGCTGACACGATTGCAGCGATCGCGACGGCACCGGGACGGGGTGCCGTCGGGATAGTCCGGGTATCCGGGCCTGGGTCGGGACGCATCGCAGAGTTCATGGCCGGTGCCGTTCCGCCGCCGCGCCGTGCGGTCCGTGCCGTGTTCCCGGACGAGAACGGGGAACCGATCGACGATGGACTGGTGCTGTGGTTTCCCGGTCCCGCTTCCTATACCGGCGAGGATCTTCTCGAGTTGCACGGCCATGGCGGCGTCACCGTGCTTTCGCTGGTGCTGCGCCGATGCGTGGCGCTTGGGGCAAGGCTCGCAGAGCCCGGCGAGTTCACGCGTCGCGCATTCCTGAACGGCAAACTCGATCTGGCCCAGGCCGAAGCCGTAGCGGATCTGATCGACGCCTCCACGCAGGCGGGAGCGCGGGCGGCCATGCGCTCCTTGGAAGGTACTTTTTCAAACCAAATCAATAGCTTGAATGAAGAAATGACGACGCTCCGAGCGCTCGTCGAAGCGGCGATCGACTTCCCGGAGGAAGACATCGACGTGTTGAGTCGATACGACGTCGTCTCCCGGGTTTCGAGTCTTCGGACCAACCTCATGGAGTTGTCTCGACTGGCGGGGCAGGGACGGCTGTTGCGAGAAGGTGTCACCGTTGCGTTGGTCGGGCGTCCGAACGTCGGCAAGTCCAGTCTGCTCAATCGGCTGGCCGGTGAAGCAGTCGCGATCGTTACCGATGTCCCGGGAACGACACGCGACACGATCCGGGCATCCGTGGCGCTCGAGGGTGTGCCATTTCACTTCATCGACACGGCGGGCCTTCGGGAGTCTGCGGACCCGGTGGAGCAAATCGGGATGGAACGGACGCGCGCTGCCGCGGGGACGGCCGATGTGGTGGTCGCGGTCGGCGAGAGTCCCGCCGGGTGGTCGTCGGATGATCAACGGATGCTCGAATCGATCACGATCGGCGAAACGACCCGTGTCGTCTTCGCTGCCAACAAGGCGGATCTGGGACTCGGGGGCGTCGGTTGGCCCTCTCCGCCAGTGCATCTTTCGGCCCACAGCGGGATCGGTTTCGACGTGCTGCACGCGGCATTGCTGGATGCGGCGGGATGGACCGATCTGGCAGAAGAGGGTGTCTTCATGGCGAGGGCGCGCCACGTGGCGGCGTTGCAGTCGGCGCTGTACAGCGTCGAGCGGGCATTGACGACCGAAGGCGGACAAGTCGATCTGATCGCCGAAGAGCTCCGACATGCGCAGAGAGCGCTCGGCACGATCACGGGTGCGTTCTCAGCCGACGATCTGCTCGGCGTGATCTTCTCTCGTTTCTGCCTCGGGAAATGACGTGACCGTTGTCGACCTGGTGACGCTTTGCGTCTGCGCTTTCGCAGCCGGGTGGGTGGACGCGATTGCAGGTGGCGGTGGACTGATCCAGGTGCCGGCGCTGTTTGCGGTGTTGCCGGGGGCGCCACCGGCCAGTCTGCTGGGGACCAACAAGCTGTCGTCGATCTGCGGTACGGCGGCAGCGCTGTGGCGCTATCGGAGAGGTGGGCTGGTCGAATTGCGGCCGTGGAAGACTGCGGTGATTGCCGCGTTGATCGGGAGCGCCGTCGGCGCCTGGGTCGCCACACTGATGTCTCCGACCATCATGCGGCCGTTGGTGATCGGATTGGTGTTCGTGATGCTGGTTCAGACGCTGATCACGCGACGCAGTCTTGGTGTCGAGGCAGGCCGCTTCGTTGCACCGGAGTCGCTGCAGAAGAAGCTGGGCGGGGGGATCGGTTTCTACGACGGGTTCTTTGGCCCGGGAACGGGCAGCTTGTTGATGTTCGGACTGGTCCGCTTCGGAAGACTCGATTTCGTCCGGGCCAGCGCGGCAGCCAAGGTCATCAACTGTGCGACCAACGGGGGTGCGCTCGCACTGTTTGCGGTCAGCGGCCATGTCTTGTACGCGCTGGCGATTCCGATGGCTGCTTTCAATCTCGCGGGTGGCTGGCTCGGCGCCACGATGGCGAAATCGCGCGGGCCTCGTTTCGTTCGTGCGGTCTTCCTGACGATGGTTCTGGCGTTGTGCGGAAAAGTTCTGTGGGATCTGACGGGTCAGCATTGATTGAGATCCGCAGCTGTTTCACGTGAAACAACGGCTGACCACCCGGTAGTTTCACGTGAAACAACGCCGAACGTCGGTTCCTGCGACGGCTGCGGACAGAATTCCGTTATGATTCGCGCCCCGAACGCGGTCCCATCCCCATGCTTTTTCCCCAACATTTCGACGTCATCGTGATCGGTGGCGGTCACGCCGGTACCGAAGCGGCATTGGCCGCCGCGCGGATGGGCCGTGAAACGCTGTTGTTGACCCATAACATCGAAACGCTGGGGCAGATGTCGTGCAATCCGTCCATCGGTGGCATCGGGAAAGGTCATCTCGTCAAGGAAGTGGATGCGCTCGGTGGCGCGATGGCTGCCGCGACCGATGAGGCAGGGATCCAGTTTCGCATCCTGAACGCCAGCAAAGGGCCTGCTGTCCGTGCAACCCGAGCCCAGGCGGACCGGGTGCTGTACCGCCGAGCGATTCGCGCGCGCATCGAGAACCAGCCGCATCTGACGCTGTTTCAGCAGGCGGTCGACGATCTGACGGTAGAAGGGAATCGGGTAACGGGCGTAGTCACGCAACTCGGTATCCGGTTTTCGGCCGATGCCGTGGTGCTGACGGCGGGGACATTTTTGTCGGGGTTGATTCACGTCGGTCTCGAAAACTACTCTGCTGGGCGGGCCGGCGATCCGCCCGCGCAACGATTGGGGCACCGGTTGCGGGAGTTGAACCTGCCGGTCGGACGTCTCAAGACCGGTACGCCGCCTCGCCTCGATGGACGCACGATCGATTTTTCAGTGCTGACCGAACAGCCGGGCGATACCCCTGTTCCGGTGTTCTCGTTTCTCGGGAACGCCGCGCAACATCCTCGTCAGTTGCCGTGCTGGATTGCGACCACCAACGAACGCACGCACGACATCATCCGCGGCGGCCTCGATCGTTCTCCGATGTTCACGGGCGTCATCGAAGGCATTGGCCCTCGATACTGTCCCTCCATCGAAGACAAAGTCACACGCTTTGCCGACAAAGCCAGCCACCAGGTTTTCCTTGAACCCGAAGGATTGGAGACACACGAGATCTACCCCAACGGGATCTCCACCAGTCTGCCGTTCGACGTTCAGCTTGCGGCCGTCCGGTCGATTCGGGGTCTGGAAAATGCCCATATTCTGCGGCCGGGCTATGCGATCGAATACGACTTTTTCGACCCGCGTGGTTTGAAAAGCTCACTGGAAACAAAGGCTTTCGATCGTCTCTATTTCGCGGGCCAGATCAACGGCACGACCGGCTACGAGGAGGCCGCGGCGCAGGGCCTCGTCGCGGGCATCAACGCGGCGCGCGCGGTGCGCGACGAGGCGCCGTGGCGGCCGAAGCGCAGCGAGGCCTATCTCGGCGTGCTGATCGACGACCTGGTCACGCGCGGCGTGACCGAGCCGTACCGGATGTTCACGAGCCGTGCCGAGCACCGCCTGCTGCTGCGCGAGGACAATGCGGATCTGCGCCTGACGCCGCTCGGCCGCGAATTCGGGCTCGTCGACGATGAGCGCTGGGCGTTCTTCGAGGCCAAGCGCGCCGCGACCGATGCCGAGGTCGCGCGGCTCGAGCGTACGCGCATGCGCGGGGTCAGCGCGATGGAGCTGCTGCGCCGCCCGGAGGTGAGCTACGGCAGCTTGCTCGAGTCGATCGGCACACCCGTGGTGGGCGGCGACGAGCGGCTCGCG
>JAHCKV010000284.1 GCA_026125595.1 Burkholderiales bacterium
TGTTTGACGATGGCGCCGCGCGGATTGACGAAATAGCTGGAGCCGTAGAACTTGCCGATGTTCCACGGCGCTTCGGTACCGACCCGGTTGATGGCGCCGACGTAGTAGCCGTTGGCGACGGCGGCGGCGGGTTGTTCGATCTGCCAGATGTACTGGCTGACGCCGGCGACGGTCGCCGACGGATTCACGACGTACTCCGCGCCGTTCAGCGCCAGCGCGCGCCAGCCTTCGGGGAAGTGCCGGTCATAGCAGATGTACACGCCGAGCTTGCAGTACGCCGTCTTGAACACCGGGTAGCCGAGGTTGCCCGGCTTGAAGAAGAATTTCTCCCAGAAGCCCGCGACCTGCGGCAGATGGTTCTTGCGGTACTTGCCGAGATAGGTACCGTCGGCGTCGATCACCGCGGCCGTGTTGTAGTAGACGCCGGGCATTTCTTCTTCGTAGATCGGCACGACGATCACCATCGCGTATCGCTTTGCGTACTCGCGCATCCATTGCGTGGTGGGCCCGTCGGGGATCGCTTCCGCTGCGCGATACCACTTGCTGTCCTGGCTCGGGCAGAAATACGGCTGCGTACAGACTTCCTGCAGGCACAGCACCTGCACGCCCTGCTTGCCGGCCGCTTCGATCAGCGGGACATGGGCGTCGATCATGGCCCGGCGAATCTGCTCGGGCGGCATGCCCGTGTCGCCCTTCAGGCCCATCTGGATCAGTCCTGCCTTCAGCATGGTCATGGACACACTCCGCTCGCGGTGAGATCGGAAAGCCGATGGCCGACGTCCGGGGTCGGCCCGCAGCGCGGCACGCCGGAGTGGCCGTGCCGCGCGTGTCGATGCGGCGCTTACTTCTGCGAGGCCTCCCAGATCTTGTGGGTCCAGGCGCCGGCAGGCTTCTTCGTGATGACCGGGTCCGACTTGCCGGAGAGCAGCGTGTCGACGGTGCGATCGTAGGCCTTCGGGTCGAGCAAGCCGGTCTTGCCCCCTTCGACGAGCTTCGCCACTTCCTGCATCTGCGTGGTCTGATGCTGCTTGGTCTGGGCGCCGGACGCGTCGTTGTCCAGCACGATCTTGACCGCCTCGTCCTGATTCTTGATGGCGTACTCCCACCCCTTGAACGACGCCTTCAGGAAGCGCGCGAGCCGGTCTGCCGCCTTCGGATCGGCGATGGATTTCTCGGTCGCGTACAGGCCGTCTTCGAGCGTGGCCACGCCCTGGTCTTCATATTTGAAGACGAGCAACTGGTCGGCCTTCATGCCGGCTTCGATCAGTTGCCAGTATTCGTTGTACGTCATCGTCGAGATGCAATCCGCCTGTTTCTGCAGCAGCGGGTCGACATTGAAACCCTGCTTCAGCACCTTGACGGCATCGCCGCCGCCGGAGGTCTTGTAGCCGAGCTTGTCCATCCATGACAGGAACGGATACTCGTTGCCGTAGAACCAGACGCCGAGCGTGCGCCCCTTGAAATCCGCCGGCGTCTTCACGCCGGAATCCTTGCGGCAGGTCAGCATCATGCCGGAGCGCTTGAACACCTGCGCGATGTTGACGAGGGGCACGCCCTTCTCGCGCGTCGCGAGCGCGGACGGCATCCAGTCGACGATGACGTCGGCGCCGCCGCCGGCGATCACCTGGCTCGGATTGATGTCGGGGCCACCGGCCTTGACGGTGACGTCGAGGCCGACTTCCTTGTAGAAGCCCTTGTCCTTCGCGACGTAGTAACCGGCGAACTGTGCCTGCGTGACCCACTTCAGTTGCAGCGTCAGTTTCTCCTGCGCCTGCGCGGCACCGGATGCCAATGCCAATACGGCCGCAGCGATGGCTGTGAAGGTCTTCAGTTTCATCATCTGTCTCCTGGAAAGCGTTGCACAGCTTTAGGTGCGGTAGGACGGATGCCAGAACGTCAGCATCCGTTCGACCGCGGCAATGACACCGTAGAACAACGAGCCGGCGACGGCGGCGATGGCGATGGCGCCCCAGACCACGTCGACGTTGAGTCGCGCCACTTCGGCGCTGATGCGAAACCCGAGACCGAGGATCGGCGAGCCGAAGAACTCGGCGACGATGGCCGAGATCATCGCGAGTGTGGAGTTGATCTTGAGCGCGTTGAAGATGAACGGCAGCGCCGTGGGCAGCCGCAGCTTCAGCAGCGTCTGCCAATGACCGGCGGCATAGGAGTGCATCAGGTCGCGCTGCATGGCGTCGGCCGACCGAAGCCCGGCCAATGCGTTCACCAGCATCGGGAAGAACGTCACGACGACGACGACTGCGGCCTTCGATTGCCAGTCGAAGCCGAACCACATGACCATGATCGGCGCGATGCCCACGATGGGCACGGCACCGGCCAGCGTGCAGACGGGCAGCAGGCCGCGTGCGAGAAATCCGAAGCGATCGGCGATCACCGCGACGACGAGGCCGGCGCCGCAGCCGATCACGTAGCCGGACAGCACCGACTTGAAGAACGTCTGCTGGAAATCGAGCCACAGCACGTCGAAGCGTTTGGTCAGCGCGGTGCCCACCTGGGCCGGCGAGGGCAGCAGCACCTGTGGCACGCCGAAGCCGATCGTCAGCACTTGCCACAGGTACAACAGCGCGAGCCCGAACAGCACCGGGGCGAGTACGCGCGCCGTCGTCGAATCGGGCAGATGCGCCAGCGCGTCGAGCCGTGACCACAGGAACAGCAGCCAGCCGGCGACGTAGATCCAGAGCCCCGGGGCTTCGGCGCCGAACGGGCCTTCCCCGCGCAACAGCAGCAACGGTGCAACGGCGCCGGCCAGCACGGCCAGTGCCGCGAGACCATGATCCGTGACGGTGGAGCCGCGCCACACCAGGCCCGTCACCACCGCGGCGAGCGCGATCAGTGCGAGCGCTGCGGCGGCGCCGTCGGTCCACCACCCGGCCGGCGCGACGAGACCGGTGGCGAGCAGCAACGCGGCGACGGTGGCGGTCGGACGCAGTCGACTCATCGGGCGGCCCCCATCGCGCGGCCGACCCCGCGTTCGACCGCGCCGACCAGAAACACGAGCAGCACACCGATCAGCGAGGCCATCACCAGCGCGGACCAGATCTGCACCGTCTGGCCGTAGTACGAGCCGGAGAGCAGTCGCGCGCCGAGACCGGCCTGGGCGCCGGTGGGTAGTTCACCGACGATGGCGCCCACGAGGCTGGTCGCGATGGCGACCTTGAGGCTCGCGAACAGGAACGGCGTCGCCGTCGGCAGCCGCAGCTTCCAGAACGTCTGCGTCGGTGTCGCGTTGTACGTGCGCATCAGATCGAGCTGCAGCGGATCCGGTGCGCGCAATCCCTTCACGACGCCGATCGTGATCGGGAAAAAGCACAGGTACATCGAGATGATCGCTTTCGGCAGCAGACCTTCGAAGCCGAGATTGCCCAGCACGACGACGACCATCGGTGCGATCGCGAGGATGGGGATGGTCTGCGACGCGATGATCCAGGGCAGCAGGCTGCGGTCGAGCACCGCGAGGTGCACGATGCCCACGGCCAGCGCGATGCCGAGCACGGCTCCCATCAGGAAGCCGAGCAATGTCGCCGAAAGCGTCACGCCGGCATGGAACACGAGGCTGCGCTTGCTCGACACCGCGGTGTCGAACACGGTCTCGTAGAAGTTCTGCGCGACCTGATGCGGCGCCGGCAGCACGGGCCGCTCCATCGACCACGTGGCATCCACGAGTTCGCGGACGGTCCATGCCGTGTCGTTGTTGGCGAAACGGTCGATGACCTGGGCCGCGTTGAGCCAGACGGCAAGCCCGTACCACAGCGCGATCAGCGCCAGCACGACGACGCCGACCGGCAGCGCGTCGCGCAGGGGTCCGGAACGCGATCCGGTCACCGGGCGAGGCAGCCGGAGTATCTCAGTCGTCATAGCTGTGTCCGGCGCGCAACGCCACGCGGACGCGATGGGCGACTTCGAGGAACGCCGGCGTCTCGCGGATGTCGAGCGGACGCTGCGGCGGCAGCGGACTGTCGATGATCTCGAGAATCCGGCCGGGACGGGGACTCATCACGACGATGCGCGTCGACAGATAGACCGCCTCCGAAATCGAATGGGTCACGAAGATCACCGTCTTGCCGGTGCGGTTCCACAACTGCAGCAACTGCTCGTTGAGATGGTCGCGCGTGATCTCGTCGAGCGCGCCGAAAGGTTCGTCCATCAGCAGCAGATCGGGCTCGAAGGCCAGCGCCCGCGCGATCGACACCCGCTGCTGCATGCCGCCGGAGAGCTGCCACGGAAACTTCCGCTCGAAGCCGCCGAGTCCGACCATGTCCAGATAGCGGGCGGCGCGGCTGCGGCGTTCGGCCACCGGCAGTCCCATGATCTCGAGGGGCAGCATGACGTTGCGTTGCACGTTGCGCCACGCGTACAGCGCCGGCGCCTGGAACACGTAGCCGTAGGCGCGGGATAGGCGCGCAGCATGGGGGCTGACCCCGTTCACGGTGATGCTGCCCGACGTCGGTGTCGCGAGGTCCGCGACGACGCGCATCAGCGTCGTCTTGCCGCAACCGGAAGGGCCGATGAACGATACGAACTCGCCGCGGCGGATGGTCAGGTCGATGTCGGACAGGGCCACGACGGGCTTGTCCGCGGCCGGGTAGATCAGGGAGAGGTTCCGCGCGACGACGGCGTCCGGCGCGATGTCGGCGCCAGCGGATCCGGAGGCTGGAGTGGGGATGGGGTCGATGGCGGACATGCCGCGGAGACGCAGGTTCGGTTCGTTATGGATTTCTGCGCTGCTTCGCGACAGCAAATGCCGTACCGCGCGGCGGTCGCGTATCGCCGGCCATTGCTTCCGATCGCCTGGTCCGGCGGGCCTGCCATGACCCGTCCCGACCGACCGTCGCGAGTATGCGCCGGCCGTTGTGCCGCTGCCATCCACGCCGATGCGCGCGGTGCTCGGCGCACCGGTTCGAGGCGCGGCGCACGATCGGGGGGCGTGGAATCAGGGGCGTTCGGGGGGCGCCGGCAGATCGTCGAGCGCGTCGTATGCGTAGCGGGCGAGTTCCGCCGCGTTGGCGATGCCCAGCTTGCGCTTGATGTTGGCGCGA
>JAHCKV010000285.1 GCA_026125595.1 Burkholderiales bacterium
GTGCTGTCGGTGAAGGTGCCGGATCCGAAGTTCTCGTCGCAGACCAAGGACAAACTGGTCTCTTCGGAAGTACGTCCCGTCGTCGAAGATGTCGTGGCCAAAGCACTCGAGGAATGGTTGCTCGAGCGACCCGCGGATGCTCGGGCTGTCGTCAACAAGATCATCGAAGCTGCACGCGCACGGGAAGCCGCGCGCAAGGCACGCGAAATGACGCGGCGAAAGGGCATCATGGACGGATTCGGATTGCCCGGAAAACTCGCGGACTGCCAGGAGAAGGATCCGGCCCAGTGCGAGCTGTACCTGGTCGAGGGCGACTCCGCCGGTGGATCGGCCAAACAGGGTCGTGATCGCAAGTTCCAGGCGATCCTGCCGTTGCGCGGCAAGATCCTGAATGTCGAGCGCGCCCGGTTCGACAAGCTGGTGTCATCGCAGGAAATCGCGACGCTGATCGTCGCGCTGGGAACCGGCATCGGCAAGGACGACTATGCGCCGGAGAAGCTGCGCTATCACCGCATCATCATCATGACGGACGCCGACGTCGACGGTGCCCATATCCGGACGCTGCTGCTCACGTTCTTCTATCGGCAGATGCCGGAACTGGTCGAACGTGGCCATATCTACATCGCGCAGCCGCCGCTGTACAAGGCCAAGCACGGCAAGGAAGAGCGTTACCTGAAGGACGAGCACGAGCTGAAGCAGTACTTGCTGCGGTTGGCACTGAAAGATGCCCGGCTGATTCCTTCCACCGACGGCGAAGCGATTGCCGACGAAGCGCTGGAACTCGTCGCGAAGGAATTTCTGTTGGCCGAAGCCGTCATCGAACGGTTGTCGCGTCGCATGGACGCCATCGTGCTCGAAGCGCTGATGCGCGGTACCGCAATGCGTCTCACCGACGACTTGATGGCCGAAGAGAGCGCCACGCAGCTAAAGGCGCTACTGTCCGAGCACGATGTCACGGTTTCCGTCGAGTATGACGAGGTGCAGGAAAGCCGGATGCTGAAGATCGTACGCCGGTTGCACGGTGCAGAACGCGCCACCCATGTGACGGGCGAGTTTCTCGAAAGCGGTGATTACGCGCAGATCCGCCGGACAGCCGATCTGTTGCAGGGCCTCGTGCGCGAAGGTGCGCGGGCAAAACGCGGCGATCACGAGAAAGCCGTCAGCAGTTTCCGTGAAGCGCTCGACTGGTTGCTGCAGGAAGCGCAGCGTGGCGTGTACATCCAGCGCTACAAGGGTCTCGGCGAGATGAATCCGGAGCAACTGTGGGAAACCACGATGGATCCGAAATCACGCCGCTTGCTGCGGGCGCAGATCGAAGACAGCATTGCTGCCGACGAGATCTTCAGTACGCTGATGGGCGACGTCGTGGAGCCACGGCGTGCGTTCATCGAGACAAATGCACTGGGTGTGCGCAACCTCGACGTCTGATCGCGAAAGCCGGCCTGCAAGCCGGCTCGGAAACGGGACCATCGGTCGACGCCTTGGCGTCGACCGCCATCAGCGGGAGGTTGTCTTCCGGGCGCGTTTGGTCACGGTCTTCGCGGCAGCCTTCAACGGTGGTGCCGCGGATTCGTCATTTTCCGCCTTGACCTTGGCCGCTCGAACCGGTTTCTTCGCATCGCGAGGAGCGAACTCGAAACCCACCTTGCCATCATCGCCGCGTACCAGGAATGCCGCGAACGGCCGGCCTTTCTTCGAGATGAATCGCTGCAGCAGATCGGTTCGGCCGGTCGCCAACAGCTTGCGCATCTGCTCCGGCTCCATCTGTCGTTGCAGGATGATCCGGCCGCTGCGGAAATCGCATGACTTGTTCGGGCCGACGGATTTCTCGCAGACGTAAGCGAGCCCGTGTTCATAGACGTTCGATCCGCATTTCGGACAGGGTCCGAGGGACTCCTGACCGCTGAAATCCACCGGCTCGGCTTCGCCCTCGCCATCCTGTGAACCCTGCCCGAAGTCGAACTCCGGTGTGAAGTCTTCCTTCAACCGGATGATCGCGGCGAACGGACGTCCCATGCGACTGCGAAAGCCTTGCAGCGGACCGATGCTCTTGTCGGTGATCAACGTTTCGATCTCGGGCGTTTCCATGCGGCGGCTTGCTACGACTTTCCACAAAGAGAAATCGCACTTCTGACACTGGAACTTGCGGTAGTTTTCGATCACCGTGCCGCCACATTTCGGACATGGCGTTTTCAGCGTCGCGAGCGGTTCGTCGGACAACGTGCCTTGCTTGATGCGATCCACCAGCTCCCGCGTCGTTTCCATGATGTGCTGCATGAACGACTGGCGCGGGAGTTGACCCTGTTCCATCTGCTTCAGCTTGTATTCCCAATCGCCGGTCAGTTCGGGTGACCGCAGCTCGTCGATGCCGAACTTGTCCAGCGCGTACAGCAGATCGAAGGCCTTGGCGGTCGGGACGAGTTCACGAGCCTCTCGGATCAGATACTCCTCCTGCAGCAGGCCTTCGATGATCGCCGCGCGCGTTGCCGGTGTGCCCAGCCCCTTCGCGCTCATCGCCTGGCGCAACTCTTCGTCTTCCACCAGCTTGCCGGCGCCTTCCATCGCGGACAACAGCGTGGCTTCCGAAAAGCGGGCCGGCGGTTTGGTCTGGTTCTCGCGAGCCTCCACGATGTCAGTCATCACCTTGCCGTCTGGGACTGCGGCGAGCGTCGGAGTGTCTTCGTTCTCGGCTTCCTTGCCATAGACCTCGAGCCAGCCGGCATTCACCATGACGCGGCCTTCGGTCTTGAACGGCTCCGTCTCGACGCGCGTGATTCGGGTCGTGATCTGATACTCGGCAGCCGGGTAGAACACCGCCAGAAACCGCTTCGTGACCATGTCGTAGAGCTTCTGCTCCACTTCCGTCAGCGACTTCGGCGCTTCCAGCGTCGGGATGATGGCGAAGTGATCGGAGATCTTCTCATTGTTGAAGATGCGCTTGTTCGGCTTGACCCATTTCTCCTTCAGGATCCGTTTCGCGAACTTGCCGTACGACTGCACGCTGGGCGCACCGCCGTCGAGCATCTTCAATGTTTCCTGGACCGTGGCCAGATAGTCTTCCGGCAGCGCACGAGCGTCGGTCCGTGGATACGTCAGCACCTTGTGCTTCTCGTAGAGCGCCTGCGCGATCGACAGCGTGCCCTTCGCCGAGAACCCGAAGCGGCTGTTGGCTTCTCGCTGCAGACTGGTCAAGTCGTAGAGCAGCGGTGGGGCCTGCGTCGACGGTTTCGATTCCTCGGTGACGACGCCGGGTTTGCCCAGACACTTCTCGGCAATCGCTTCGGCCTTTGCGCGATCCCAGATGCGCTCGGCACGCAGATCGGGATCCTCGGTCTTGCCCTTCTTCTCGAAGTTCTCGTCGAACCATCGACCTGGATACTCACCGGCCTTGCCCGAGAACGTGCCGTGCACTTCCCAATAAGTACGCGCGACGAACGCCTTGATGCGTTTCTCGCGCTCGACCAGGATTGCGAGCGTCGGAGTCTGCACACGGCCGACCGTGGTCTTGAAAAACCCGCCGTCCTTCGAATTGAACGCGGTCATCGCGCGCGTGCCGTTGATGCCGACGAGCCAGTCCGATTCGCTGCGTGACACGGCGGCGTCGGCCAGCGGCAACATCGACGCGTCGTCGCGCAATTGCTGGAAGCCGTCCCGAATCGCCGCCGGTGTCATGGATTGCAGCCACAGGCGCTCGATCGGCTTGTCGGTGCCGCTGTGCTGCGCGATATAGCGGAAGATCAGCTCGCCTTCGCGCCCCGCATCACAAGCGTTCACGATGCCGACGACGTCCTTGCGCTTGATCAATCGCGTCAGCAGTTTCAGCCGTTCTTCGGTCTTGTCGATCGGACGCAGATCGAAGTGCGGCGGAATCACCGGCAGGTTCGCGAACGACCACTTTCCGCGCTTGACCTCATACGCATCGGGCGCCGCCAGTTCCAGCAAATGGCCGATGGCGGATGACAGCACGTACTCGTCGCTCTCGAAGTAGTCGCCCTGGCGGGTGAATCCGCCCAGCGCCTTCGAGATATCCAGCGCAACCGAAGGCTTCTCGGCGATGATCAGCTTCTTGCCGCCCTCGGTCGGCGCCTTGGTGGCGCGCTTGCGGGCAGCGGGTTCAGCCTTGGCTTTCTTGGGTGCGGTCGTGCGGGTGCGGGTCGTGGGCATGGAACGCCATCCGGCTGGAGGCCCCTGGAAAAGGGCCGCGCATGATAAGCGGTCGGTTTCGAGCGGTGCAAGCCGGCTCGGCGGACCGGTGACCGTCAACGCGGTGTTCTCGATGCCGAAATGCGAACGGATCCCACTATCGTGGGATCCCGCTACGGAATCACGTACGTTGAAACCGTGCGCCCGGCAGGCTCGCGACGAGCCCCATCAACTCGAACTCCAGCAATCGAACGGCAAGTTCGTCCGCTCCCAACCCGGAACGCGATGCCAGCGCATCGAGGTCGCACGGATCGTGACCCAGAAGCTCGAGCAGGGGATCCGGCTCCGCGGCGTCCACGCCGGCAGACGCAGCACTCGATGGCGCCGACAGATTCAGTTCTTCGAGGACGTCGCCCGCGCTCTCCACCAACTTAGCGCCCTGCTTGATCAGCGCATGGCACCCTTTCGATACCGGTGAATGGATGGAACCGGGCACCGCGAAGACTTCCCGACCTTGCTCCGTCGCGAATCGCGCGGTACCCAGCGATCCGCTGCGCAACGCCGCCTCCATCACGAGAACGCCGCGCGAAAGGCCGCTGATCAGCCGGTTGCGGCGCGGGAAGTTGTGGGCAATGGCCGCGGTACCCAACGGAAACTCGGAGACGAGTAACCCCTTGGCTGCGATGCGGTGAGCGAGCGCGCGGTTGCGTGCGGGATACACGATGTCCAGGCTGGTACCCGTTACGGCGATGGTCGACGCCGCGCTGTCGAGCCCGCCTTCGTGGGCCGCCGTGTCGATGCCCAACGCGAGGCCGCTGATGATGGTCAGCCCGGCGTCACCGAGGGCGCGAGCGAACGCGCGCGTGGTGTTCACGCCCTGGGGCGTCGCATGGC
>JAHCKV010000286.1 GCA_026125595.1 Burkholderiales bacterium
CATCGCGACCCTGCCGGGCCGCCCAGGTGTTGGTGGCCAGCACCGCCACACCGGGAAAACTGTAGGGCGTGCCGGCGAACGCGATCACGGCCTTCACGCCCGGCACGGCCTCGGCCTTGGTGGCATCGAAACTCTTCACCGTGGTGCCGAAGCGGGGCGGATGGGCCGATACGGCCACCAGCATGCCCGGCAGCTGGATGTCCTGCGTGAATACGGCCGTGCCGTCGGTCTTCGCCAGGCTGTCGCGCCGGGGCACGTTCAGCTTGCCGATCAGTTTGAAGTCCTTCGGATCCTTCAACGTCACGTTCTCGGGCACCGGTTGTTTCGATGCGGCGCTCACCAATTGACCGAAGCGGGCCTTGCGGCCGGACTTCGCGTGCATCACGACGCCATTGCTGACGGTGACGGTCTCCGGGGCGACCTTCCATTGCCCGGCCGCCGCGGCGACCAGCATCGCACGTCCGGTCGCGCCGGCGCGTCGCATCTGCTCCCACGAATTGGCCATCGCCGTGCTGCCGCCGGTGGCCTGGATACCGAAGAACAGATGCTTGTAGCGTGCGTTGTCGGCCGGTGCGCCGATGACGCGGACGCTGTTCCAGTCGGCATCCAGTTCTTCGGCCACCAGCGTTGCCAGCCCGGTGAACACGCCTTGTCCCATTTCCAGATGCTTCGCGATGACGGTCACGCTGCTGTCGGTACCGATCTGTACGAACGCATTCGGTTCGAAGATCTTCGGCGTCGCGGCTGCGGCGGTTCCGGCCGCCAGCGGATTCAGATAGAGCCCGAGCGCCAGACCGCCGGTGCCTTCGAGAAACCGGCGACGGCTGACGTTGACGATTCCGGCAGGGTTGCCGATGGTGTTGCCGGTGAAGCGGTCGATGAATCCCATGACGATTCTCCTCAGGCCAGAGCCGTCGCGGCTTCGTGGATCGCGGCGCGGATGCGCACGTAGGTGGCGCAGCGGCAGACGTTTCCGCCCATCGCCGCGTCGATGTCGTCGTCGGTGGGGCGGGCGTTGGTGGCCAGCAGCGCCGTGGCCGACATGATCTGGCCCGACTGGCAATAGCCGCATTGCACGACGTCGAGCTTGCGCCACGCGGACTGCACCGCCTTGCCCGCGCGGGTGGCGGCGACGCCTTCGATGGTCGTGATCTTCTTGCCGGCGGCCGCGGAGACCGGTGTCACACAGGACCGCGTCGGAGCGCCGTCCAGATGCACGGTGCAGGCACCGCACAACGCCATGCCGCAGCCGAATTTCGTGCCGACCAGTCCGGCCACGTCTCGCAACGCCCACAGCAGGGGCATGTCGTCCGGCGCATCGAGCTGCCGGGCTTTTCCGTTGATGTTCAGGGTGATCATGGGGTCTTCCTTTCTCTTTCGGGGGGAGGCGATCCGGTCCGACCGGCGTCGCGTGACCACCATGGTGCGATGGGGGACGGAAGACGCCATAGCCGGATGCTCGCGGGTTCTTGCCCGATTCTCCGAACCGGGACAGGCGACCGAGACGACAGCGCATACCCGCGGGTAAGCTTCGGGGCGTCGGTCATTTTGCGGACACTCCTATGCAAACCTCGCCCAATCCGCCTGCCTCACGCCCGATCGCGTGGCACGATCAGCAACGCGAACTGGCGGCTCTGATTGAACGATTCACCGGCGAGGACGGCGCCCACACCTTGGCCGTTCCCAACGTGTTCCTGTATCGCTCGTCGGCGCCGATGGGACTCGTGCACGGCTTGCTGATGCCGGCGCTGTGCATCGTGGCGCAGGGTCGCAAGGAGGTGTTGCTGGGCGACGAAGTGTTCCACTACGACGAGGCGAACTACCTGCTGGTATCGGTCGATCTGCCGATTGCGGGCCGTGTCACCGACGCGGATCCGGCGCGGCCCTATCTGGGGCTGCGGCTGGATCTCGATCCGGGGCAGATCGCGGAGTTGTTGCTGGAGGCGACGTTGCCGCCGACCGTGGTGCAGGCGCCGGCCCGGGCGTTGCAGGTCAGTCCGTTGAGTTCAGCGCTGCTGGACGCGTTGCTGCGACTGCTCCGGTTGGCCGACACGCCGCAGGATGCGCCGATCCTGGCGCCCCTGATCCACCGCGAGATCCTGTATCGGCTGTTGTTCGATGAACAAGGCGGCCGTCTGCGCCAGATCGGTCTGGACGACAGCCATGCCCAGCGCATCGCCAAGGCCATCTCGTGGCTCAAGCACAACTTCTCGCAACCGCTGCGCATCGAGACCATGGCCCGGCACGTCAACATGAGCCCGTCTTCGCTGCATCATCATTTCAAGGCGGTGACCGCCATGAGCCCACTGCAGTACCAGAAGCAGCTTCGTCTGCAGGAGGCCCGGCGGTTGATGCTGACCGAAGTGGCCGATGCGGCCACCGCGGGGCATCGGGTCGGCTACGAAAGTCCGTCCCAGTTCAGCCGGGAGTACAGCCGCTTGTTCGGCGAGCCACCGGTCCGGGATGTGGCACGGCTGCGGGGAACCGCCGCGCTGGCGGCGGCGGCCGGGGCCGGACACAGCCCCTGACGATCGGTCCGGCGCGGCTATCCCGGGAAGTTTTCCTAGGTCCGGCCGCGCGCTTTTGCTGTCCCGGATCTGTCCCGTCGGCGCTTAAGCTTCCTGCCAGCAAATCGTGTTTTCCCCCCGGGGCGCTGCACCCCGGTCGTTTTGCGAATCCTCTCGTATGGGCCACGACGCGAATCGTGGCCCTTTTTTTCGCGTGATCCCGCTGAGTTGTCTTCAACGAACGACGTCGGACGGAATCCGACGCCATTCGTTTCCGTGTCGGACAAGCCGATGGGTCGGGTTTCCCTAAGATCCCGGTCGGCATGGTGCTGGTCGCGGTGATTGATGCCCGTGACCGAATGGCGACTCTTTTCTGACGGGACGGGCGGGTGACGAGCATGGTGCGGTGGCGGTTCCGCAGGTGGCCAGGGGCCGCGGCCGGGTATGGGGCATTTCAGCGGCGCGTACTCTGCGGGTTCGTCCTGGCTGTTGCGTTCACGTTCGCGGGGTCGCAGGCGCAGGCGTTCGATTTCAACGACGTCGCGAAGCGTGCCGAGCAACTGGCCGGCAGCGCGTATCAGAAGCCGGCGGCCTCGTTGCCGAAAGAACTGCAGGCCATCGACTATGACCGCTACTGGAACATCCGGCTGAAACCGGAGCGGGTCCACTGGCGCGGTGCAAAGCTGCCGTTCGGCCTCGCGTTCCTGCCCCAGGGCATGTACTACGATCAGCCGATCAAGATCCACGAGATCGCCGGCGAGGGTGTCCGGGAATTGAAGTTCGATCCCGATGCGTTCGACTTCACGGGCGCCAAGGTCGACCCGGCGTTGTACAAGGACATGGGGTTCGCCGGATTCCGGGTCCGTCATGGCACCGATGGCGGTGACGCGCGAGACGACGTGCTGACCTTCCTCGGCGCCAGCTATTTTCGCGCGCTGGGCAAGGGCCAGTATTACGGCGCCTACGGTCGCGGGCTCACGGTCGACACGGCCGTCGGCACCGGCGAGGAGTTTCCGCGCTTCGTCGAGTTCTGGGTGGAGCGGCCGGCGGCCGCGGCCAAGGAAATCACGCTCTACGCGCTTCTCGATTCGCCGCGCGTGACCGGTGCCTACCGCTTCGTCGTGAAGCCGGGCGTGGACACCGTCATCGACGTCAAGACGCGGGTGTTCCTGCGCGCCGGGGTCGGCAAAGTGGGTTTCGCGCCGCTGACCAGCATGTTCCTGTTCGGCAAGAACCAGCCGGGCGGCCCCGAAGACTACCGGCCCCAGGTCCACAACTCCGACGGGCTGTCCATCGCCATGGCCAACGGCGAATGGCTGTGGCGGCCGCTGGTCAATCCGAAACGGTTGCTCGTCACGTCGTTCACGACAGTCAATCCCGTCGGCTTCGGTCTGATGCAGCGCGACCGCAAGTTCGGCGACTACGAAGACGCCGACGCGCGCTTCGATCTACGGCCCAGCGTGTGGATCGAAGCGCTCGGTCCGTGGGGCGCGGGCCGGGTCGAACTGGTGCAGATTCCGGTGCCGGACGAGACCAACAGCAACATCGTCGCCTATTGGGTGCCGGAGAAGGCGCTCCAGCCGAAGGAGCCGGTCGATTTCGAATACCGGATGCTATGGCAGCGCGATACCGACGTCCGGCCGCACCAGATCGGCTGGGTCGCCCAGACCCGGCGCGGCAAGGGTTACGCGCGCAATCCGGACAACAGTCTGGGCTTCGTCATCGATTTCGAAGGCGCGAGCCTCAGCAAGCTGCCGGCGGACGCGCGGCTCGAAGGGGTCGTGACGATCGAAGGCAACGCCGAACTGCTGCAGCAGAGCACGCAGCGCAACGTCGCGACCGGTGGCTGGCGCACCGCGTTGCGGATCAAACGGCTGGACGACGGAAAACCCGTCGAAATGCGGGCTTTCCTACGCAATGGCAACGCCACGGTGACTGAAACATGGACCTACATCCTGCCTCCGAACTAGCAAACGTCGATGCGTCCGCACACGCCGGATTGGCGATGCCGCCGATCCGGCGGACATCCATGGCGCCGCGCCCGTGGCCCAAGCGCAGCAAGGCCGATCCGGGACGCGACGCGGTGCCGGCGGTGGATTCGCCGGATCCCCAGGGACCGTGGCATCGCGCCGGTACCGTGCGCCGGCTGACGCTGGCGCTGGTGCTGGCCGTGCAGACCTGGTTCGCGACGGATCTGATGACGACTGTGTTGCCGTACCACGGCACGCGCTGGCTCGAGATCGCGGTGCTGAGCCTGTTCGCGATCCTGTTCCTGTGGGTGTCCACCGGCTTCTGGATGGCGATCACCGGCTTCCTGCTCACCGTCTCCGGGCGCGATCGCTACAACATCGCGAACACCGTCAAGGACGACGCGCCGATCGATCCGCAAGCCCGCACCGCGATCATCATGCCGATCTGCAACGAAGACGTGGCGCGCGTGTTTGCCGGGTTGCGGGCCACCTACGACTCGCTGGCGCGGACCGGTGAGTTGCGGCATTTCGACTTCTTCGTGCTGAGCGACAGCAAC
>JAHCKV010000287.1 GCA_026125595.1 Burkholderiales bacterium
GTGATGCCACCCCGCACTCCTACGTGGGACCGGCGGCTTGTCTGATGCACCTGTGGAACCCCCTGCACGGTCTGGTCACGCACGCCAGCTACATCGGAAAGTATCCGGGCCCGTTGTCGTTCTTCTGAGTACCGACCCGGAGTGCATGGCCTGCTGCAACGGGGATGCGCACGATCCTGGATCTTCAACTCGGGTTCTGTCGAGGAATCGGTTCCGCCACGCGGCCGGAGTCCTTCTCCGACCGCGTGAACCCGCGGGGTCTGCCCCGGACTACCGCCGGGATCGACGCACTGCCGCCGCGACCAGCCCCGCACCGACCAGACACAACGCCCAGGTTTCGGGTTCCGGCACCGGCGCCGGCGCCAGCGCCAGGAAACCGCGGATCTCGCCGCTGCCGACGAAGCTCGTGTGGATGTTGAGATAGGCTTTGCCGTCGGCGATGCCGGAGAGCAGCGCGCCGAACGCCGCGCCGGTTGTGCCACCGCTGGCGGTGATGAATGCGGGGTTGTAGCTCGCGGCCGCCGTCATGTCGAAGGTCTGATCGTAGCTGCCGGACGTGCCGCCGGCCGGAAAGTCGGGGAACGAGGGAACAGGGGAAGCGACGCCGACGCCGCCCACCCCCGGCTCTGCCGTACAGCAATGAATGTGGGCGATGGTCACATTTCCGGTGAGGCCGCTGAACGACGCTTCGACCCGCATGGTCATCGCGTGGTCGTCGATGGTGATTCGAGCGGTGCCCGTGCCGTCGGTGTCGACCGGATTCGGAAACTCGGCGGCCCCGGTGAGGGTCGCTTCGTAGATGGCGATGTGGGCGGCAGCGGAGCCGGCAGACAAGAGGCCGACGGCTAGCGGAACGGCGAACAGGTTGCGTAAGGCGGCGGATCGCATGGCAAGTCTCCTGCAGGAAGAGAAAGCGATGGATCGATCGGCGTCAGATCCGTTGCGACATCACGAGATCTGGCTGCGCAACGGGCACCCTGAAGCGTCCAGGAGTACCCGGATCGTTCGGGCATCCGATGTTCCGGTTGCCGTCGGCCATGCTCATCCCGCCGACGTGGAATGTCAAAACCTGCGCTGCGGCATGGCGAATTCGCGATCGAACAGCCGATCGTTCATTCCGGACGCCGCGTCGTCACATCGCAAAATGATGTCGAGCGGAAGCGCAGGCGGCATCGCCCAGCGCGGGCCCTGGACGATGATTCCGGAACCCGTGTCCGCGGCGATGCGTTGCCGAAGAGCCGGCGTTCAGATCGTGACCACCACTTTGCCGAAGTGCTTGCCCGACTGCAGGTGTCGGAAGGCATCGGCGCCTTTCTCCAGCGGATAGTGACTGTCGATGACGGGCTTCAGGCCATGGGAAACGATGGCCCGGTTCATCGCTTCGAACCGTGCGCGTGACCCCACCGCGATGCCCTGTACACGCAGCATCGGCCCGAGCAACTGCCGCACGGGAATGGTGGCCTCGAGACCCGCCACGAAGCCGACCACGCCGACGAAGCCACCGAACGCGGTGGCCGCCAGGGTCTGCGGCAGGGAGGCGCCGGCCGTTTCCACGGTGATGTCCACACCGCGACCGCCGGTCGCTTCACGTACCGCGGTTTCCCATTTCGGCGTGGTCTTGTAGTTGATGCCCACGTCCGCGCCCAAGGCCTGGGTGCGTTCGAGCTTCTCGTCGCTCGACGACAGCACGATCACGCGGGCGCCGGCGAGCTTCGCAAACTGCAATGCAAACAGCGCGACGCCGCCGGTGCCTTGCACGAGCACCGTATCACCGGACTTCACGCCGCCTTCCTGAAGCGTCGACCACGCCGTGAGGGCTGCAATCGGCAGCGTGGCACCTTCAGCGTCGGTCAGGTGCGGCGGCGTCGCGACGGCGTCTTCCGCCGGCACGGCGATGTACTCCTGCAGCACGCCCGACAGCGGCGCACCCAGCGTGCGGCGCGTACGCAGTTCGAGCGTCGGCAGTCCGTCGTGCCAGCCCTGCGTGTAGATCGGCGTCACGCGATCACCCACCTTGAAGCGGGTGACGTCTTCACCGATCTGTACCACTTCGCCGCTGCCGTCGGACGCCGGCACGTACGGCAACGGCAGTGCGGGCAGATAGCCCTGTACCAGCACCGCGAGATCGCGATAGTTGAGGCTGGCGGCACGCAGTCGCACCAGGATCTCGCCGCGGCGCGGTTGCGGGACCGGGCGCTGCGCGAGCTTCAGCGCGTCGATGGAAAACGCACCGGCTTCCAGTGCGCGCATGGTGGCGGGTAACGACATGGCCTGCTCCTCGTGGCGGTCGGGCCGGTGATCCGGCATCGGATTCGCGATGATGCGGCGAGATCTGCCGAAGCTCCGCGATGTCGGCTGGATAGCCGGTATTCGCTGCGACGATTCATCGGCGCGGGATCGGCGATTCGCCACAGACGAAGCCCCCATTGCCGCCTTGCGGATGCCGGCCGGGCGGCTTGCCGTTACACTGCCGGCCCTGTCTTCGTCATCAGGATCGCCAGCCATGGGAACTCACAGAATCGCCGTCATCGCCGGTGACGGCATCGGTCGGGAAGTCATGCCCGAAGGGGTGCGCGTGCTCGACGCCGCGGCCCGCAAGTTCGGCATCAACCTCGCGTTCGATCACTTCGACTGGAGCTGTGACAACTACGACAAGCACGGCTGGTGGATGCCGCCGGACTGGCGCGACAAGATTGGCGGCCACGACTGCATCTTCTTCGGTGCGACGGGGTGGCCGGCCAAGGTGCCCGACCACGTGTCGCTATGGGATTCGCTGATCCGCTTCCGCCGCACGTTCGATCAGTACGTGAACCTGCGGCCCGTGCGGCTGATGCCCGGCGTGCCGTGTCCGCTGGCCGGTCGCAAGGTCGGTGACATCGACTACTACGTGGTGCGCGAGAACACCGAAGGTGAGTATTCGTCGGTCGGCGGCAAGATGTTCGAAGGGACCGATCGGGAGTTCGTCACGCAGCAGGCCGTGTTCACCCGCACCGGCGTCGAACGCATCATGAAGTACGCCTTCGAACTGGCGATGAAGCGGCCGCGCAAGCTGCTGACGTCCGCGACGAAATCCAACGGCATCTCCATCACGATGCCGTACTGGGACGAACGTTTCGCCGCGATGAAGGCGAAGTACCCGCAGATCAAGACCGACCAGTATCACATCGACGGGCTCACGATCCAGCTGGTGCTGAACCCGCAGCGTTTCGACGTCATCGTGGCGTCCAACCTGTTCGGCGACATCATCTCCGATCTGGGCCCCGCGACCGCCGGCACGATCGGTATCGCCCCGTCGGGGAACATCAATCCGGAAGGTGTGCACCCGTCGCTGTTCGAGCCGGTGCACGGCTCGGCCCCGGACATCTTCGGCAGGAAGATCGCCAATCCGGTCGCGCAGATCTGGTCCGGCGCGATGATGCTGGAACATCTGGGCTATCCGCAGGCGTCGGATGCGATCCTGAAAGCCGTCGAAGGCGTCATGACGGGCGGTCCGCGCACGCCGGATGTCGGCGGCACGGCGAACACCGAAGACATGGGGAAGGCGATCGCCGCCGCGATCTGAAGCCAGTGACGAAGCCCGCGGTCGCCTACGCCGATACGCGGGCTTCGTGTTCGAACAGCAGTTGCCGCAAGACCGATCGGTGGCAGCGGGATTCGTCTTCGCAATAGCAGCCCACCGAGAAATTCGTCTGGTGCGACAGCGCGGCCAGCGTCGCGAGCAGATGGGCCGCGTCCGGTCGTGCCATCTCTGCGCGGTACTTGCGCACGAACCGTTGCCACTCGCGATCCGTCGAGGCGCCCAGCGCCAGCTTCACCGTTTCGGATTCCGGCGCGAGATTCGGCAGCCAGACGTCATACCAGTTGCGGGATGCGTACTCCGCTTTCGGCACGCCGCGCGGCGGTCGCCTCACCGTGCCCAACCGCAAACCTTCATCGGGTGACCGGGGGCTGCCGAGCCGAACGATCCGGATGGTCACCCGCGTCTCTGCACGAACGTTCGTTGGCGGCGTTACGGAATCAACAGCACGGCGCCCGCGGTCTTCCGTGCTTCCATGTCGCGATGGGCCTGCGCGACATCGTCGAAAGCGTATTCGTGGCGTGCGTCCGCTGTGATCACGCCGTCGGCCAGCGCCTTGAACAGCGATTGCGCCATGTTGCCGCGTCGCGCGGGATCGGCCAGATAGTGGAACACGATGGGCCGCGACACGCTGTTGGATTTCTGCGCCAGCAACGAGGTCGTGAACGGTTCGATCGGGCCGGACGCCTGCCCGAAGTTCGCGAGGTGGCCGAGGAGCGCCAGCGACTGCATCGAACCCAGAAAGGTGTCCTTCCCGACGGAGTCGTAGGCGACGTCGACGCCGCGCCCGTTGGTGATCGCCTGCACTTTCTCGACGAAGTTCTCGGTGCGGTACAGGATCGTGTGGTCGCAGCCGTTGGCCCTTGCGATCTGCGCCTTGTCTTCGCTGCCGACGGTGCCGATGACGGTGGCGCCCAGATGCTTGGCCCATTGGCACAACAGGCGGCCGACACCGCCGGCGGCGGCATGCACCAGCACCGTGTGACCCGGCCACACTGGATAGACCTGATGCAGCAACAGCTGCGCAGTCAGGCCGCGCACCAGCGTCGACGCGGCGGTCCGATCGTCGATGGCATCGGGAAGCCGCATCAGGATGCCCGCATCGATCAGACGCGCATCGGCGTAGCTGCCGTAACCGGATGTCACGTAACCGACGCGATCGCCGACGGAGAAGCTGTTCACGCCGGGGCCGACCGCTTCGATGACACCCGCGGCTTCGATGCCGGGAACACCAGGCAACGGCAACGTCTTGTACAGGCCGGACCGCACATAGCAGTCGTGGAAGTTCACGCCGATCGCGGTCTGGCGGAGCCGCACTTGTCCGGCACCGGGATCACCGATCGTGACCGATTCGGGTTTCAGGACTTCCGGTCCGCCTGCTTCGCGCATCATGATTGCTCTGGCCATTCTCCATCTCCATTCTTCGTCGGCCCCGGATTCTAGGGAAACCTCGAACA
>JAHCKV010000288.1 GCA_026125595.1 Burkholderiales bacterium
GTGACCGCTGAACTGGCGCCGCCGCCATCGCTCGTGATCACCGGCGCATCGTTGACGGCGGTCACGGTCAGCGTCGCGGTATCGGTGGCGGTGCTGAAGGCCGTGTCACCGCCCGCGCTGGTCGCAGCATCAACCTGGTTGCCCGCGCTGCCCGAGGTCTGGTCCCAGGCGCGGGAGGTGAGAGATGCGGTTGTGCCGTTCAGGCCATCGGGCACGAAGCGGACCAGATCGGTCGAGCGCAGCAGCAGGGCGGAAGTGCCGCTCACGGCGCCGATCGCACTCCACGCCGTGCCGCCATTGGTCGAGTACTGCCAGGATCCGTTGCCGCTCGTCGTCGCGGTCAGCGCAATGCCGTAGGGCAGGCCCGTGCCGTCCGGCTCGGTGATCGAGGCGCCCGCGAACGAGGCCACCGTCTGGCCACCGTTCGTGGTCTGGTCCTCGGTGATGGACGTGAGCACCGGTGCCATCGGCACCAGGGTCGGCGCCGCATTGGAGGGGGTCGCCTGCACGGCCAGCGAGAACTCACTGGTGCCCGGGTAGTCGCCGTAGGTGCCGGTGCCGGTGATCCATTCCCCGATCGCAACCGGCGCCAGGCCTGTGGCGGTGAAGGCAACGATGCCCCCGGTGGGGGTGATGCTCAGTGAACCCAGGTAGCGCTTGCCTTCGCCGGTGCCGCCGGTACCCGCGGAGCTGCTGGCGAAGAACTGCATGGAGATAGGTTGGCTCGCGGGATATGTATCGTAGGTTCCCTGAACCGTTGCCGTGACCGAGGAAGTGGTCGCGCTGGTGATCACCGGTGTGTTGTTCAGGAAGTTGGCGCCGGTGTCACCATCTCCAGGGTCGTTCGGCGTGGCGCCATCGTCGCCCAAGTCGATGCCCGGACCGGTGTTGGCATGTATCGCGTTGGCAGAAATCAGGTTGCCGGTGTACGAGTGGACGACTGCCACCCCCGCGCCGCCGTTGCCGGCAATGGTGTTGCCCTGGCCGGCCGAGCCGCCGCCGATGCGCGCGTAGCCGGCTTCAACGCGGATACCGGCACCGGTGTTGCCTAGCAGCGTCGTGTGGTCCGCCCCCAGCCCGATGAAGCTGCCCTGCACCGTGTGACCCGGATTCGGTGTGCTGGACAGCCACAGGCCGGGTCCGTTGTTGCCCGAAATGGTGTTGCCGGCACCGGCCGCGGAGCCCCCTATCGTCGATGCGTTGACGGTTGATACCCGCACGCCGAAGCCGCCGTTTGCCAGCGCCGCATTACCGCCGGCGTTCAGGCCCACCGGGTTCCCCGGCAACACGTCGGACGTGTTGAGCGCGTACACGCCCCCCTGGTCATTGCCCGAGACCAGGTTGCCGGCGCCGGCCGCGGTGCCGCCGAAGGCAACGCTGCCGCCGGTGAAGATGGCGCCGTAGAAAGCGTTGCCCAGGTCGAGCGTGCCGCTCGCATCCGTGCCGATGTAGTTGCCTTGCACGGTTGCCGAGCCGGCGGCGCCGATCCACACGCCGTACAGAGTGTGGCCGCTGACCACGTTGCGGGCCGCCCCACTGGTGCCGCCAATCGTGAGGTTCGTGGCCGAGCCGGCGGTCAGAATCCCGGCCAGACCGTTCGACGCCATCGCCGCGGTACCGGTCTTGTTCAGGCCAATCAGGTTGCCGGTGACGGTCGATCCGTCGCTGCCGTCGAGCAGGTAGACGCCATAGGCGGTGTTGCCACCGATCAGGTTGCCGCTGATCGTGGTATTGGCCCCCTGGACCTGGATGCCGTTGCCGGCATTCTGGAGCGTGCTGCCGCCGTCGCTGCCGTCGGCGCGGTAGGCGCCGATGTAGTTGCCGCTGATCGTGTCACCATCGGATCCGGGCAGCACGAGGACGGCGGTACCCGCTATGTCGCGAATCACCAGGCCCTTGAGCGTCGAGCCATCCGAACCGTTGTCGAACATGAAGCCGTATCCCGCCACGCCCTGGCCATCGATCACCACCAGCGGGTGGCCGGCGGCCGTCGTGCCCGGCTGCGTCGAGCCATCGATCATCACGGGCTTGGTGATCACGGGAAGGTTGCTCGCCAGATGGATCGCGTACTCGCCGAAGCTTCCCGCAACTCCGGTCAACTCAAAGCCGACGGACGTGGTGGCGGGCGAATTGTTGGCGGCGATCAGCGCCTCGCGCAGGCTGATCGCGTTGTCTGCGCCCTTATGCGCGTTGAGCCACTCGGCGGTTTCGGCCGCGTTGCCAGCGACGATGCCCGCATCGTTGTTGTCGGCCGTGGCCGTGACCACCAGCGCGCTCGACACGTCGGTCACCGTCACCGCGATCGCCTGCGTCGCAAACTGGGCGCCGTTTGCCACCTGCACGATCACGTCGTATGTGTTGTTCGCACCGCTGTCGGTCGGCGTCTCGTAGTCGGGTGCGGAAGCGAACGCCAGCGCGCCGCTCGAACTGTCGATCGTGAACCTTGCGGCATCCGGCCCACCCACGATGGAGTAGCTCAGCCCGGCACCGGTCGCCGTGACCGTGGTCACCGCCGTCGTCGTTTCGGGCACCGACACGCTGGCGCTGGCGCCGCCGCCGTTGCTGGAAAGCACGAGCGCGGATGTCGCTGTGATGTTGGCTGCGAACTCGGACGTCGCCGCGTAGGCGTCGTACGACGCGTTGCTGACCGTCGCCGTGGCCGAGACCTTCTCGCCCTCCGCCAGCGTTGCGGGCAGCGTCGTGCCGAAGCTGGCGTTGCCGGACGCGTCGGTCAGCACGTTGACGTAGCCGAGAAAGCGCTGCGCACCACCGTGCCCGCTGCTGCTGGCGCTACCCGAGGCGATGGCGAAGAACTCCACGCGCAGGTACGTGTTTGCACTGGTGTTCAGCGTGCCCGTGACCGTGGCGCTACCGGCGCCGTCAGTGTGCGCGCCGGTCAGCACAGGGAAGTTCTGCAGCGCGTTCTGGCCGCTGTCGGCGTCGCCTAGGTCGTTGGCGGTGACGCCGTCGTTGTCGAGGTCAATCGCCATTTGGGAGCCGGCGTTGGCGCCATACATCAGGTTGCCCAGGATGGATGCCTGCGAGCTCGTGCCCCCCGTGAGAACGACGTTGCTGCGGCCGCCGGCGATCACGTTGCCCTGGCCGGCCGCCGCGCCGCCGAGCACATTGCCGGTCGATCCGTTGGTGAAGCCGACCGCTGCGATGGGCACAGTGGACAGCGTTGCCGTGGCCGATGCATTCGCGCCGATGACGTTGCCGCGGATGGTGCTGTTCGTGCCACCGGAGAAGTAGATGTCGAAGTAGTTGTTGCCGGCGATCAGGTTGCGGTCAGAAAGCGCGGCGCCGCCGATCGTCGCGCCGCTGGCCACGTTGACTCGGATGCCGCCAACGGCTGCGGCGGTTTTCCCGTTGGCCTGCGCTACGAGGCCGCTGGGGTCGGTACCGATGAAGTTCCCCGCGAGCGTGGCATTGTTCGAGCCGACCCAGATGCCGCCGCCGTCGAAGCGGTCGATCACCAGGCCTCGAATCGTGCTGCCGGCACTGCCCGGCTGCAAACTGAGGCCGAGCGCATCGGTGCCGGCGCCCGCGCCATTGAGCTCGATCAGCAGTACTGCGTTCGTGCCCACCGCCGCGGTGTTGACGCTAGTGCCGGGCTGGGTGTAGCCGTCGATCGTCAGCACATCGGTGATCGTCGGCAGTGCCGATGTGAGGCCGATCGTGTGAACACCGGCACCGGCGATGTTGAATGCGATGCCGTCGGCACCGGCGGTGTTATTCGCCGCGATGATGGCTTCGCGCAGCGAAATGAACCCGTCGGCGCCCTTGTTGGCGTTCAGCCATTCCGCCGTGTATGTCGCGCCGGTCGCGATCCCGGCGTCGTTGTTGTCGACGGCGGTCGTGACGACGAGTGCGCTCGACACGTCGGTCACCGTCACCGCGATCGCCTGCGTGTCGGTCAATGCGCCGGCACTGGCCTGCACGATCACGTCGTAGACGTTGTCGGCACCGACATCGATCGGCGTCTCGAAATCCGGCGCCGCCACGAAGGTCAGTACACCGGTCGAGGTGTCGATCGCGAAGCGCGCGGCATCCGCGCCACCGCTGATCGCGTACGTGACGCCGCTCCCGGTCGCGGCCACGGTCGTCACGGCCGTCGTGTTCTCGACCACATCGATGCTGGCGCTCGCGCCGCCGCCGTTACTGGTGAGTCCGAACGCAACGGCCGTCACGTTGGCCGAGAACTCGGAGGTCGCCGTGAATGTGCCGTAGCCGGCATCCGCCGCCGTGGCCGTGGCGGTGACGACATGCCCGGCGGCGACCCCGGTCGCCAGCGTTGCCGTGAAACTCGCGTTGCCCGACGCATCGGTGGCAACGTTCGCGAAGCCCAGATAGACCTGCGCGTCACCGTGACCGCGGTTGTTGGCGGTGTCGCTCGAGAAGAACTCGATGCGGAACCAGCTGTTTGCGGTGGCGTTCAGCGTCCCCGCGATCACGGTGGAAACACCATTGCTCGCCGCACTCGTGAGCACCGGGTAGTTCTGCAGCGTGTTCGCCCCGGTGTCGACATCGTTGGCGTCGTTGTTGGTGACGGCGTTGTTGCCCAGATCGATACCCAGACCGTTGCCGGTGTCGCGGATGACGTTGCCGAGCACCGCCACACGGGTGCCGCTGCCGGTGATGGTCGTGGCCCAGGTGCTCGAGATCAGATTGCCCTCGCCGGCACCGGTCCCACCCACCCGATTGCCGGTGCCGCCGGTCGCCACCTGCACGCCATAACTGCCGTTCGCCAACCCACCGACGCCGGCAGCGTCGGTGCCGATCAGGTTGCCTTGAATGTTGGAATTGCTGACTTGCGTGAAGAAGACGCCCGTGTAACCGTTGCTCGACACCAGGTTGCGGTGCTCCAGCGCCGCGCCGCCGATCTGCGCGCCCGAGGCGTTCGTGACCTTCACACCGCTGTCGACGTTCGCCGCCGCACTGCTGGCGTCCGAAGATACTCCCAGGAAGTTGCCCTGCTCCGTCACTTTGTCGGCTTCGACAAGGATCCCGT
>JAHCKV010000289.1 GCA_026125595.1 Burkholderiales bacterium
GGCTGCCCTGATGCTCCAACGCCTGCCACCCCACTGCCGCCGTTCGCGCATCGCTGCCGGATCCGCCTGTTCTTTTTGAAACACACGGCCGTACACGCGACGCAACCGCTCTTTATTTATAAAATCTGTTTTCAACAATAAAGAGTGGGCAATCGGCATGTCAATCCGCCCGACGGCGAAAAAGCGGGAGACTTCTTCCGCAGCAAATGGCGCCCGCAACGCAGCACCCGACGTGGAATCCCCTCGCTATGCAGCGCCTGCGCTGGAGAAAGGACTCGACATCCTGGAACTGCTCGCCGCAACGCAGCACGGTCTGTCGTTGCAGGAGATCGCGCGCAATCTGGACCGCACCGCCAACGAGATCTTCCGGATGCTCGATGTGCTCGTGCGCCGCGGCTTCCTCGCCCGCCAGCCCGACGGGCGCTACGGCCTCACGCTACGGCTGTTCGAACTCGCGCATCGACATCCGCCCGTGGACCGCCTGCTCGACGCGGCGGTGCCGCACATGCAGGCGCTGGCGCGGGAGATCCGCCAGTCGAACCACCTGAGCGTGCACCACGACGCGCGCCTCGTCGTGCTCGCGCGTGCGGAATCTCCAGACCCGATCAGTTACTCGGTGCGGCCGGGTTCCCACTTCCCGTTCCATGACGATCGCGTGTCGGCGCGCATCATCTCCGCGTTTCAGCCCGAGTCGCGTGTGGCTTCGTACATCGCGGAACTGCTCGGCGCCGCGCGGGCACCCCGGGCACGACGTGATGCACTGGCGCAAAGGCTCGACGCGATCCGCGCGCGGGGCTACGACGAAGGCCCGAGCGACACGGTGCCGGGCGTCACCGACATCTGCTTCCCGATCTTCGATCACTTCGGGGTCGTCGCTGCGCTGAACGTCGTGCATGTGCGCCAGCGCGACACGTCGGTCGGCGTAGCGCAGGCGCGGACAGCACTGCGATCGGCCACCGGCAACATCTCCCGCACGCTCGGTTGGGATGGCTGACGGCAGCGTCGGTCAGACCACGGGTTCCACCTTGCTGTCGAAGATATAACCCGCGCCGCGCTCGGTGCGGATCAGCCGCGGGCGACTCGGATCCGCTTCGATCTTGCGCCGCAGTCGCAGGATCAGCACATCGATACTGCGATCGAACACGTCGTCGTCGGACCGATGGCTCAAGTCGATCAATTGATCGCGATTGAGGATGCGTTGCGGCGCGCTCAGGAACGCCACCAGCAACGCGAACTCGGCATGGGTCAGATCGACCCGCTCACCGCTGCGCGACATCAGCCGCCGCGCGCGCAGATCGACTTCCCACGAGCCGAACCGAAACGCTCGCGGAGCGCCACCGGCGATCGGCTCGGATGCGAACGCCTGGCTCCGACGCAGCACGGTCCGGATGCGGGCGAGCAGTTCGCGCAGATTGAACGGCTTGGTCAGATAGTCGTCCGCGCCCAGCTCCAGTCCCATGATCCGGTCGACATCGTCCTTGCGGCTGGTGAGGATGATGATCGGGATCGTCGACCCCTCGCGCAGATGCCGCGTGATCGCCATGCCGTCCTCCTCGGGCAGCTTCAAGTCGAGCAGGATCAGGTCCACGACGTTCTGGCGCAGCGCCTCGCGCATCGCCCGGCCGTCGGGCACCGACGAAACGCGCAGATCGAATTCGCCGAGATAGTCGGTGACGAGGCGACGGATGTCGGGATCGTCGTCGACGACCAGGATATGGGGGGCGACGCTCATGACGGTCGAAGACAGGCCGGACGGAGGGACGCATATCGCGACTTCAAGTATAGCCACCACGCCACCGATGCAGGTTTCAATCCGTAACACGCCGCGACGCGACGCATTCGACGCAGCGGCTGCCGCGCCCGGTTACGATCCGGCATCTTCGATCGCGTTGCTTCGTGCCCATCGCCATGCCCTCGTCTGCGGCCATCCGGGATCTGCCACTGGCGGCTCGACCTACGCGTCGCCGATTTCACCGCATCCTGTGGATCACCGGCGTGTCGATGATCGTGCTGATGGCGGCGGCACAGGTGTACGACGTGCTGCACCGGCTGGAGATCGTGGTCGACACCGCCGAGCGCAGCACGGTGGACCTGGCGCGGGCGCGAGCCGCACAAACGGCAGGGACATTCCAGATCGCAACGTTGCTGCTGAACGATGTTACCGACCGCATGTCCGGCGGGCACGACGGCGAGTTCGAGCGCATCGCGGACCACCATCGCCAGGCGGTTCCGCAGCTCCTGGGCATGGCGGTCATCGACGCGGACGGCCGCATCGCCATGCAGAACGGCACCACGACAGCGCTCGGCATCGATCGCGGGGCGTCGCCGCCGCCGGCCGGCGAACGCGCTGTCATCCGTCGACTCGACTCCGGCGCGACCGTGCTCGTCGTCGACCGACCCTGGGGCACCGCCGGACGGCGGATCGCTGCAGAGATCGACCTGGTACGCCCCGATCCGGCTACTGGCGAGTCGGAACTCGACGGCGAGATCGGTCTGTGGCAACGCGACGGGCAGCATCTGCTGCCGGGCGGACAACTCGCCGGCGCCGACGCCGTGATCGACGATCGAGCGGTATTCGAGCGCCTGTTCGCCGCATCGGATGCGACGGCGGTGTTGCCGTCGCCGGCCGATGGACGTCGCCATCTGTACGCCATCGCCGAAGTGCCAGGCCATCCGTTCCTGATCGGCATCCGGCTCGCGCACGCGGCGATTGTCGAACCGTGGCGCGAGCAGGTCCGGCACAGCGCGATCCGCACAACGCTGTTGTGCCTCAGCGTGCTGTTGCTGATGGTGCTCGTATCGCGGGAGCTGCGGCAACGCGAGCGGGCCGAGGCCGATCTGCGGGTGCAGACGGCGCTGCTCGACGAGCTGTTCGAAAGCGCGCCGGAAGCCATCGTGCTGCTGGACCTCGATCGCCGCGTGATCCGCAGCAACCGGGAGTTCGGCCGGCTGTTCGGCCACGCGGCCGACACGTTGCGCGGCCGACCACTGGACCGGATCGTGGTGCCACCCGATCTGTCCGCGCAGGCACGGCGGATCGCCCTCGATGTCGAACGCGGCGATCGACCGGCGCTGGAAACCGAACGTCTGACGCAGGATGGGCGACGCATCCCGGTCGCATTGCTGGTCGCACCGATCGTCACGGCGGCGGGACCGATCGCGAGCTACGCGATCTATCGCGATCTCACCGAGCATCGCCTTGCCGAGACCGAACGGCGACGCCTCGCCGAACGCCTGCGGCATGCCGAGAAACTGGAGGTCGTCGGGACCATGGCCGGCGGTGTGGCCCACGACTTCAACAACATCCTCGCCGCCATTCTCGGTTACGGCGAAATGGCGTTGACGGCCGCACCGGCCGCTGCACCACTGCGGCGCTACCTGAACAACGTGCTGTCGGCAGCGCAGCGCGCCCGCGCTCTGGTGGAGCAGATACTCGACTACAGCCGTCGCCCGAACGGCAATCCCGTGCTGGTCGACATCGGCAGCGCGGTATCCGAAACGCTGGAACTCGCACGGGCCTCTCTGCCACCGGGTGTCTCGCTGCGCATCGAGATCGAACATGTCGAGGCGGCCGTGATGGCCGATCCGACGCAACTGCACCAGGTGGTGATGAACCTCATCACCAATGCGGTCCAGGCGATGCAGGCGGCGGGTACCTTGACGGTGCGCCTCGACACGTTCGACGCGACGGCCGACATGCCGTTGTCGCACGGCCTGCTCGCCGCGGGACGGCACGTGCGATTGACCATCGACGACACCGGCTGCGGCATGGAACCCGTCGTGCTGGAACGGATCTTCGAACCGTTCTTCACGACGCGCGAATCCGGTTCGGGGCTGGGCCTTGCGTTGGTGCACGGCATCGTCGGCGAACTGGGCGGCGCCATCGACGTGCGCAGCCGCGTCGGCCTCGGCAGCACGTTTGCGATCCATCTGCCGCGATCGGCATCGCTGGCACCGGCGCAGGCCGGTGACGAACCATCCCTCGCCCGGGGGCGCGGCGAATGCATCCTGCTGGTGGAAGACGAGAAGCCGCTGATGCTGCTGACCGAAGAGATGCTCGCGAGCCTCAACTACGAACCGGTGGGTTTCACCCATCCCGCATCCGCGTTGACCGCGTTCCGCGACGATCCCGGTCGATTCGACGGCGTCGTGCTCGATCATCTGATGCCGGACATGACCGGGATCGAACTGTCGCGACAATTGCGAACGATCCGGCCCGACATCCCGATCCTGCTGATCAGCGGTTACACCGGCCCGCAGTTGTCGCGCCAGGCGGCGTCGATCGGTATCGACCTTATCGTGACCAAGCCTCTGGAATTCCGCACGTTGAGCGAAGCGCTCGCCCGCACGCTCGCGTCCGCGACGCGATCCTGATCGGCCACCGCGCCGATTACAGCCTGTAACCGACAGGGCTGCGCTGAAATCCTGCCGAAACGACGACCACCGACACTGCTCTCCACACCGTCGTCGAACGACGCGGTGTCGCGGGTCCCGCAGAGGACCCCGGCGGTCCGGCACCCCAGGGATGGGAAGGCGCGATTGCGTTGCATCGCACCGGCCGAGCA
Source organism: Burkholderiales bacterium (assembly GCA_026125595.1). GTDB lineage: Bacteria > Pseudomonadota > Gammaproteobacteria > Burkholderiales. Next base: position 4,566 of record JAHCKV010000289.1, read on the forward strand.
CGCATGTCCACCATGAGAAGACACGGAGGATTTCGCATGCAGTCGACTCGACGTTCGTTCCTGACCGCAGCCGCTGCCACGGCTGCGGTCGCCGGAACGCCCGCTCTGGCGCTGGACAAAAGGGGACGGGATCGGGACTGGACCGGCAACACGCCTGTCTCCTATACGGAACCGGCCTGGGAAGTGATCGACAAGAAGCTGAACGGCCCGAACGATGCGGCCGTGACGGCCGACGGCGCAATCTGGTTCACCGATGCGGGCTACGGCATGCTCGGATCCTATGAAGGGCACAAGGATGTTTTCGAGCTGCCTTGCAACGTCTATCGGCTGGATTCGCAAACCGGGCGGGCGGAAGTCGTGTTCGGCGGTCACAAGCGCAACCGGCTGTTCATGGCGGGCAGCACGTCGCTGTATTCGATGCACGTGAATGCCCAGGGA
>JAHCKV010000029.1 GCA_026125595.1 Burkholderiales bacterium
TGCGGCAGACTTGCCGGCATCCGCCCCTGTCACCGCTGCAGCGGCACGGGCCTGGGCGGCCTTCGCGGCGAGCAACGTGCGTGTCCGGATCAGGCGGGCGAGGAACAGCAGCTCGTCCATCACTTCCATGCTGAAGCCTTTGCGATCACCGCGGTCGTCGATGATCAGCCGGGTCATGTACGGATCGGCCGCGCCGCTCTCCCAGTATTCGACGATGCGATCCATGATCCGCGGCATGTCTTCCAGCGCAGCCCGGGCGGTGATCGTTTCGGGGGGTTTCGGCGGCGGATCGTTCATCAGATCGATCGGCGGAAACCAGTCGGATGAAGATGACGCGGGTGGATCTTCGATCGGTGGCAGGCCTGGCGCGGTCGCGGTCGGCAGCGTGGCGACGGATGTGGAGGCCGGATCCATCGGATGGATGTTGTTCGCCGCCAGCACGCGCTCCAGATGGTCGACACGTCGCTTCAGCTTGACGATCAGGGCGAGAGCTTCTTCGAGGGACAGCGCCACGGTCGGATTGGAATCGGTTGGGTGACAGTGAAGGATGCCCAACCGTAAAGCAAAAACGGTTCCGTCCGCTTGAATCAGGAATCCGCCGCCGTGTTCAATGCGATCCAGTCGCGTCCAGTCAGAAACTCGGTGGTCAGCCGGGCTTCCGGACTGTCGGCTTCCGGTTTCCAGTCGTAGCGCCAGCGTACCAGCGGCGGCATCGACAACAGGATCGATTCGGTGCGTCCGCCTGATTGAAGGCCGAACAGTGTGCCGCGATCGAACACCAGATTGAACTCGACGTAGCGACCTCGCCGGTAGGCCTGGAAATCCCGTTCACGATCGCCGTAGGGCGTCACCCGGCGACGGCGAACGATCGGCAGATAGGCGTCGAGGAAGGCGTCGCCGACGCTGCGTACCAGCGCGAACGCGCCGGCAAAATCCGGTGCCGCCAAGTCATCGAAGAAGATGCCGCCAATCCCGCGGGGTTCGTTCCGATGCTTCAGGAAGAAGTATCGATCGCACCAGCGCTTGTATGCCGGATAGCGGTCGGCCCCGAACGGCGCGAGTGCCGCACGGCACCTTTCGTGGAAGTGGATCGCGTCGTCGGCGAAGCCGTAGTACGGCGTCAGATCCATCCCACCGCCGAACCAGAAAACCGGCGCTGCATCGGGCTCGTCCACCGGCGCCCTGGCCACGAATAGCCGGACGTTGAGATGGACCGTCGGCACATACGGGTTGCGTGGATGCAGCACCAGCGAAACCCCCATCGCATCGAAGCCGCGCCCGGCCAGTTCCGGACGACTTGCACTGGCCGACGGCGGCAACTGCGTCCCGGTCACATGGGAAAACAGCACACCCGCGCGTTCGAACAAGCCGCCTTCCTCGACCAGACAGGACAGCCCGCCGCCGCCTTCCGGCCGTACCCATTCGTCGCGGCGGAACGGCGTGCCATCTTCGGCTTCGAGCGCGGTGACGATCCGGCCCTGCAGTCCGCTGAACCATGTTCGCGCCGCTGGCAGATCGACCCCGGCTGCAGCGGATGCGCTCACAGCAGGCTGCGCTTCGCCTCGATGGCGCGATAGCCGATGTCACGCCGCATCTGCCGGCCGTCGAACTGGATCGACTCGGCCACTTCGTAGGCGCGCCGTTGCGCGACGCGCACAGTGTCGCCCAGCGCCGTCACGCACAGCACCCGACCGCCGCTGGTCGTCACCTTTCCGTCCACCAGCGCCGTGCCTGCATGGAACACATGTACGTCGTCCTCGGTCTTGGACAACCCGGTGATGACGTCGCCCTTGCGGGGTTCTTCCGGATAGCCGCCAGCCGCCATCACGACGCCGAGCGCGACGCGGCGGTCCCATTGCGGCTGGACGCGGTCCAGCGTGCCGGCGACGGCATGGTCGAGCAGCGTGTGCAGATCACTCTTGAGCCGCATCATGATCGGCTGGGTTTCCGGATCGCCCATGCGGCAATTGAACTCCAGCACTTTCAGATCGCCCGACGGCGTGATCATCAGGCCGGCGTACAAGAATCCGGTGTAGGTCGTACCTTCCGCTTCCATGCCGTTGACGACGGGCTGGATCACCTCGCGCATCGTCCGCGCGTGCAACGCCGGGGTCAGCACCGGGGCCGGCGAATAGGCGCCCATGCCGCCGGTGTTGGGGCCCTTGTCGCCGTCGAGCAGACGTTTGTGGTCCTGGCTCGACGCAAGCGGCAGTACATGCCGGCCGTCGACCATCACGATGAAGCTGGCTTCCTCGCCTTCGACAAACTCTTCGACGACGACCCGGGCGCCTGCGTCACCCATGCGGTTGTCCATCAGCATCGCGTCGATGGCCCCGTGGGCTTCGTCCAGGGTCATTGCGACGACGACTCCCTTGCCGGCCGCCAGGCCGTCGGCCTTGATGACGATCGGCGCACCCTGCGCGTCCACGTAGCTGTGGGCGGCGGTCGCATCGGAGAACGTCTCATGGCGTGCCGTCGGGATGCCGTGCCGGACCATGAACCGCTTCGCGAAATCCTTCGAGGATTCCAACTGCGCCGCGGCGCGCGTCGGGCCGAAGATCCGCAGGCCGGCGGCGCGGAACGCATCGACGACCCCGGCGGCCAGCGGCGCCTCCGGACCCACGACGGTCAGCACGATCTCCTTTCGGGCGAACTCCACCAGTTCGGGAATCGACGTGATCGGAATGTTGACCACGCCTTCCTCGCGTGCGGTACCGGCGTTGCCGGGTGCGACGTAGACGCGTGCGACACGGGGGGACTGCGCGAGCCGCCACGCGAGAGCGTGCTCGCGACCGCCGGATCCGATGACGAGTAGGTTCATGGCTGCGGTCGAGGCGAGTTGAGGGTCGGGGTCAGGAACCGCGGCTCCGCCGATGCGCTCAATGGCGGAAGTGACGAACGCCGGTCAGCACCATCGCGATGCCACGTTCATCCGCGGCCGCGATGACTTCCTCGTCGCGGACACTGCCGCCGGGCTGGATCACGGCAATCGCGCCGGCTTCCGCGACGACATCGAGTCCATCGCGGAACGGGAAAAATGCATCGGACGCCACCACCGAACCGGCGAGGGTCAGACCGGCGTTCTGTGCCTTGATCGACGCGATGCGCGCCGAATCGACGCGGCTCATCTGGCCGGCGCCGACGCCCAGCGTACGGTTGGCCCCACAGAACACGATCGCGTTGGATTTGACGAACTTGGCCACGCGCCACGCGAACAGCAGATCCTTCATCTGCGCTTCGGTGGGCGCCTTGCGGGTGACGATCCGCAGTTCCGCAGGTGCGACGTTGCGCAGGTCCGGCGTCTGCACCAGCAGACCACCGCCGACGCGCTTCAGGTCGAGTGCGTTGCCGCCGGAGGCCACCGGCACTTCGAGCAGCCGGACGTTGGTTTTCGGGGCAAACACCTGCCGGGCTTCCGGCGTGAACGACGGCGCGATCACGACCTCGACGAACTGCTGCACGATGGCTTCGGCGCAGGGGCCGTCGACCACGGAATTGAACGCGATGATGCCGCCGAACGCGGAGGTCGGATCTGTCGCGAATGCGTTCCGATAGGCGCCGAGTCCATCGGAGCCGAGGGCGACCCCGCACGGGTTGGCGTGTTTGACGATCACGCAGCCCGGCGCTTCGAGCGTCTTCACGCACTCCCATGCGGCATCGGCGTCGGCGATGTTGTTGTACGACAGCTCCTTGCCCTGCAGCTGGACGTAGCGCGCGAGACTGCCCGGGGCGGGATGCAGATCCCGATAGAACGCGGCGGACTGATGCGGATTCTCGCCATAGCGCAGTTCCTGGGCCTTGTCGAACGCGAGATTGAGCCGAGACGGGAATGGGTTACGCGAGCCGTCGGGCGCGATCGCCGTCAGGTAGCTGCTGATGGCACCGTCGTACTGCGCGGTGTGCGAGAACGCCTTTTTCGCGAGACCGAACCGGGCTTCGACGCTGACGGCACCGCCGGTGGCGTCGAGTTCCGCGATGACGGCGGGATAGTCCGCCGGGTCCGTCACGATGGCGACGTGGGCGTAGTTCTTGGCGGCGGCGCGGACCATCGTCGGCCCGCCGATGTCGATGTTCTCGATCGCCTCGTCGAGCGTGCAATCGGTGCGGGCGACGGTCTGGCTGAACGGGTACAGGTTCACGACCACCAGATCGATCGGCGGAATATCTTCCCGCGCCAGCGCTTCGCGGTGCTCCGGCAGATCGCGGCGCGCGAGGATGCCGCCGTGGACACGTGGATGCAGCGTCTTGACGCGACCATCGAGCATTTCGGGGAAGCCGGTGTGGCTGGCGACTTCGGTCACCGCGATGGCGCTGTCGGCGAGCAACTTCGCGGTGCCACCGGTGGAGAGGATCTTGAAGCCGACCCGCACGAGCGCGCGGGCGAGCTCCACGATGCCGGTCTTGTCGGAGACGCTGATGAGGGCGTAGCGGGTAGTGCTCATGGTGCGGATCGAAGGGGAATGAGGCGCCGAATCACTTGAGCCCGTGGGCTTTCATCTTCTTGCGCAGCGTGTTGCGGTTCATGCCGAGCAACTCGGCGGCGAGGGTCTGATTGCCGTCGGTGCGGGCGAGCACGGATTCGATCAGCGGTCGTTCGACACATTGGATGACCATGTCGTAGATCGGCGAAGGTCGTTCGCCGTCCAGGTCACGAAAGTATCCGTCGATCGCCTTGCGTACGGACCGCGCGATATCGTTCTCGTTGATCACGCGGCCTCCTCCAGCAACGGTCGGTGCAGCGCATCGAACGCGGTCGGGTCGGCGAAGAAACGTTCGACGGCGGCCAGCTGGATCTCGGGTGTGGCGGCCGCATTGACCGCGCAACGCAATGCGTCCCCCCCAGGCAATGCGCGCGCTGTCCAACCTACATGCTTGCGCGCTACACGGACGCCGGTGAGGTCGCCGTAGAAATCGTGCAGCGTGCGCAGATGATCGAGCAGGATGTCGCGAATCTCGTCGGCATCGGGCTCCGGCAGCAGGTGACCGGTGGCGAGATGGTGCGCGATCTCGCGGAAGATCCACGGACGGCCCTGGGCGGCGCGACCGATCATCACGGCGTCGGCCCCGGTGCTGCTCAGAACGGCGGCGGCCTTCTGTGGCGAATCGATGTCGCCGTTCGCGATGACGGGAATGCTCACGGCTGACTTGACCTCCGCGATCGTTTCGTATTCCGCTGCACCTTCGTAGAAATCGCAGCGGGTGCGGCCGTGCACCGCGAGGGCCTGAATGCCGGCGCTCTCGGCGAGTCGTGCCAGAAGTACGGCATTGCGATGTTCGCGGTCCCAGCCCGTGCGCATTTTCAGTGTTACCGGCACATCGACGGCCGCCACGACGGCTTCGAGAATACGCGCGACCAGCGGTTCGTCGCGCATCAGTGCAGAACCCGCAAGCACGTTGCAGACCTTCTTGGCGGGACAGCCCAGATTGATATCGATGATCTGCGCACCGTGGTCCACGTTGAAGCGTGCGGCCTCCGCCATCATGCCCGGTTCCGCGCCGGCGATCTGCACCGCGATGGGCTCGACTTCGCCGCTGTGATCCCGTCGGCGACGACTCTTGTCGGTGTGCCACAGCCGATGATCCGACGCCGTCATCTCCGACACCGCATAGCTCGCCCCCATCGCTTTGCAGAGCTGACGGAAGGGACGATCGGTGACGCCCGCCATCGGTGCGACACACAACCGGTTATGAAGCCGGAACGGACCCACATGCATGGCGCGAGAGGAGTCGGGCGTGACGAAAAGGGCGCGTATTGTACTCACAAACCTGCGCGCGAATTCTTCTTCGCACCCGCATGGTGCGACACGCACTCCGACCGTGAGCCGAGTCTGAAAAAGTTCGTTACAACTGACCGAGCGACAGCGCGCGACCGAAGCGCCGACGCGCAGGGGCGAAACCATCGAGCATCGTCAGCATCGCGGTTCGCATGAGCGGCAGCCCCGGCGCGTCCATCGTGAACAGCTCGGCGAGACCATCGGTGAAGCGGATCGTGCGTTCGCGATCCGTGCGTCGGGCCCGCGCGTAGGCTTCGCCATCGAAGAGGTCGCCCCGCGATGCGGCGAGAGCAGTGGCGGCCGCCCACGCATCGCGCAGTCCGAGATTGAGACCCTGTCCCGCAACGGGATGCAGCGTTTGCGCGGCGTTGCCGACCAGTGCCACCGGACCCCGTGCAGCCATCGACGCGGTTCTCAGCTGCAGCGGATATTCAGCACGCGAATCGACGGTGACGAAGCGCCCGGCGCGCCAGCCGAACGCCGCCTGCAAGCGCGACAGAAAGTCGGCATCGTCGACGGTCGCGAGCAGCGCCGCGAGGGTCGGCGGCAGCGTCCACACGACGACGAATGCGTCGCCGGACGGCAACAGCGCCAACGGACCCTGCGGTGTGAAGCGCTCGTACGCCACGTTGCGATGCGCGCGTTCCGGCGTCACGCGCGCGACCAGTGCGTTGGTGCCATAGGATTTCGTCGTCGATTCGAGACCCAGTGCTTGCGGCAGCGGGCCGCCGCCGTCGGCGATGAACGCCGCGCTTGCGGCGATGCGTTCGCCCGCTGCGGTGACGATCGGCCCGTCCGGTGTCGATTCGAGGGATTCCGCCATCGATCCGTATCGGACCAGCCCGAGCGAGCACGCGCGCGCATCCAGTGCCTGCACCAGATCGCCGTAAGCCACCGTGTAACCCAGTGCGTCCGTGCCCAGGTCACGCGCATCCAGAACCGTGCGACCGGCCTGCGCGCGCTGCGATACGTGGACGGTGCGGATCGGTGTTGCCGTCGTCAGCGCGTCGACGATGCCGAGCCGTTCGAGGCGCAGCCAGCTGCCGCGCGACAACGCGAGATTGCGTGCGTCATCGAAGCCCGCGCCCCGGGCTCGCGATTCGAGTACCTGCACGCGCGCACCGGTCTGCGCGGCAGCCATCGCCAGCGTGAGCCCCACGGGACCGCCGCCTGCAATGACCGCATCGAGTCGATCCGCCATGCCCGGTGTCGCGGTCAGGCGCTGCCAACCAGCGCTTCGATGTCGGCCACGGTCTTGGGTGTCGTGGCGGTGATCACTTCACAGCCTGCTGGCGTGACGGCAACGTCGTCCTCGATGCGGACGCCGATGTTCCAGAACGCCTCGGGTACGCCTTCACCGGGCCGGATGTAGCAACCGGGTTCGACGGTCAGCGTCATGCCGGGTTCGAGCGGACGCCACGCGCCGTCGCGCTTGTAGTCACCGACATCATGCACATCGAGGCCTAGCCAGTGGCCGGTGCGGTGCATGTAGAAGCGGCGATAGTCGCCGGATTCAATGACGGCCTCCGGCGATCCCTGACAAAGACCGAGATCGATGAACCCACGGACCAGCACGGCGAGCGCGGCTTCATGGGGTTGCTCCCAGTGATTGCCGGGCTTCACGGCGTCGATCGCGGCGGCCTGTGAAGCGAGCACCAGTTCATAGATGTCGCGTTGCGGCGCGGTGAAGCGACCGCTCACCGGGAATGTGCGCGTGATGTCGGAGGCATAGCCGTCGAGTTCGCAGCCGGCGTCGATCAGCAGCAGATCACCGGCATCGAGACGCCGGGTGTTCTCGACGTAGTGCAGCACGCACGCGTTGGGGCCGCTGGCGACGATGCTCGGATAGGCCGCGAACCGTGCGCCGCGCCGCACGAACTCGTGCAGCAGCTCGGCTTCCACCTGATACTCGAACAGGCCGGGCCGGGTCGTCGCCATCGCCCGCCGGTGGGCGTCGGCGGAAATCGTCGCGGCGCGCCGCATCGTGTCGAGCTCGTGGGCATCTTTCACCAGCCGCATCTCGTCGAGCAAGCGCCGGATGTCGCGGATCTCGCCGGGAGCGGTGACGCCGGTGCGCGCCTGGGCGCGCACCGCGTTGAGCCAACCGATGATCCGCGCGTCCCACGCGGCGTCGGTGCCGATGTCGGCAAACAGCGCGGGCTGGTCGGCGAGCAGCTTCGGCAGCAACGTATCGAGTGCCGCGATCGGGTGCGCTTCACCGAAACCGTACTCGGCGGCGGCCAGCGCGGGACCGACGCGGTAGCCGTCCCAGATCTCCCGATCAAGGTCTTTCTCGCGGCAGAACAGCAGGCTGCGTGGCGTAGCACCGGCGATGATGACGACGACGGCCTCGGGTTCCGTGAAGCCGGTCAGGTAATGGAAGTAGCTGTCGAAGCGGAACGGGTGTTGCACGTCGCGGTTGCGCGTGCGTTCCGGTGCCGTCGCGATCACGGCGACGCCGGATCCCATCGCCGCCGCGAGGCGGCTACGGCGATCGAGGCGTGGCGTCAGCGCGGAGCGGGGATCGAGGGGTGCGTTCATGGCGGTTCTGCTCGTGCGGATCGTTCAAGGGTTTCCGGCTGCGGCCGGTGTCAGTCGGGCGTCGAGTTCGGCGAGGCGTTCCGGCGTCCCGACATCCAGCCAGTATCCACCGAAATGCTCGGCCGTCACGGCGCCGCGATTCATCGCGGCCCGCAACAGCGGCGCGAGCCGCGCCGGGGCATCGGGATCCAATGCGGCGAACAATTCCCGACGATAGACACCGATGCCGCCGAACGTGAGCTTCACGGGCCCTTCTGCGACCGCGCGATCGCCGGACAACGCGAAATCTCCAGCGGGATGGTGAGACGGATTGTCGACCAGCACCAGATGGGCGATGGTGGCAGGATCGGCCGCGAGCCGTTGAGCGATCGCCGGAAGACGGGCGAAATCGAAGGCTGCGTAGACGTCGCCGTTGATCACTGCAAACGGCCCGTCGCCGAGCAACGGCAACGCGCGGGCGATGCCGCCGGCGGTTTCGAGCGCCGCCGCTTCGGCGGAGTAGCGGATGTCGGCTCCGAAGCGCTGTCCGTCTCCGAGCGTCGATTCGATGAGCGCACCCAGATGGGCGTGATTGATCACCAGATCTCGAATGCCCGCGGCGACCAGTCGTTCGATCAGCCGGACAATCAGCGGCCTGCCCCCCGCGGGCAGCAGCGGCTTCGGAACGGTATCGGTGAGCGGACGCATGCGCTCGCCGCGACCCGCGGCGAGGATCATGGCTTTCATCGGCGGTGCTCGCTCAGAACGTGTAGCCTGCGGTCGGCGCGCGTGCGTCGAGCGAATCGAGGATCACGCCGAACGGGCCGAGCTGACGGTAGCGGGTCGCGGTCGCGCGGACATACGCGAGGAACCGGGGCGTGTCTTCCAGATAGCCGCTCTTGCCGTCCCGATAATGCAGGCGGGCGAAGATACCGAGGACTTTCAGGTGGCGCTGCAATCCCATCCATTCCACGTCGCGCCAGAACAGGCCGAAATCGGCGTGCACCGGCAGACCGGCCTTGCGGGCCTTTTCCCAGTAGCGGATCGTGCCGTCGAGCACGACCGTCTCATCCCAACTGAGGAAGGCGTCCCGATACAGCGACGCGACATCGTACGAAATGGGCCCGAACACCGCGTCCTGGAAATCGAGGATGCCCGGGTTCGGGTCGGACACCATCAGATTGCGGGGCATGAAATCGCGATGGACGAACACCCGGGGCTGCGCCAGATTGTTCTCGAGAATTGCCGCGAACGCGTGCTGCACGACTTCGGTTTGTCTGGCGTCGAGCACGATGCCGAGGTGGCGGCCCAGATACCACTCGGGGAACAGCATCAGCTCGCGCCGCAGCAACGCCTCGTCGTAGGGGGGCAGCACGCCTTCGCGACTGGAGCGCTGCCATTGCACCAGCGCGGACGATGCGGCGTCGAACAGCGGGATCGGATCCACTCCCGGTTCCCGCAGCGCGGTCAGATAGGTCGTGTTGCCGAGGTCCGTCAGCAGCAGCAGGCCCCGGTCGAGATCCTGCGCCAGCACGCGCGGTGCATGCAGTCCGGCTTCGGCCATCAGGCCGGCGACGTGCACGAAGGGCCGGCAGTCTTCGTGCTCGGGGGGAGCATCCATGACGATCCAGGAGCGATCTCCGTCCCGGACCCGGAAGTAGCGACGGAAACTGGCATCGGCGGACGCCGGTTCCAGTTTCGCAGCGACATCCGGCAGACAGGTGCGCAGCCAAGTCTCGATTTCGGTGAGCCGATCCATCGGTTGAATTGCCCGCGTGATAGTTTCGTGCGATTGTAACAACTCACTTCGCCCGATCCTCGATGCATCGCCTTCGCCGCTGGCTTCTCGCGGTCTTCATGGTCGCGCCGTTCCCCGGCCACGCACAGGACCTGGGGCTGAAGCTGCGTCTTCAGCCGTCCCTGATGCCGCCGCCGGTGGAAGATACCGCGGCTGAAGACGCGCCCCTGTTCATCGACGCCGATCGCATGTCCGGCACCCAGGACGAAAGCGTCCAGGCGAGCGGCGACGTCCGGTTGCGCAGCCGCGGCCGCACGCTATCCGCGGACAAGTTCTTCTACTCGATCAAGGACGAGCAGTTCACGGCGGAGGGCAACGTGCGGCTCGATCGCAGCGGTGACGTGCTCGAAGCAGACAAGGTCTTCTTCGACGTGGCCAAGGAACAGGGCTACGCCGACTCGCCGGAGTACTACTTCCGCGCCATGCAGGCCCGAGGCAAGGCCAGCAAGATCTATCTGGACAGCAAGACCCGCTATCGGGCTGAAGAGGCAACCTACAGCACCTGCGAGGTACCCGAGGACGGCTGGTACCTGAAGGTCAACAAGCTCGATCTGAACCGGGACAAGAACAAGGGCACGGCCCGCGGCGCGAAACTGATCTTCAAGGATTGGCCGATCCTGTACACGCCGTACATCGACTTCCCGTTGTCGAATGCCCGCAAGAGCGGGTTGCTGGCCCCGACCTACGGCACGACGCGGCAAAGCGGCTTCGAGTTCACGGTGCCGCTGTACCTCAATCTGGCTCCGAACTACGACGCGACGATTGCGCCCCGCGTCCTGGCCCGGCGCGGTGTGATGGTCAACAGCGAGTTCCGCTACCTGAATCAGCGGTTCAACGGGCTGCTCAACGCCGAGTACCTGGCGAATGACCAGGTGACCGGCGATACCCGGTACGGTCTGGCCTTCCGTCACAACCACCAGCTCACGCAGCAGTTGTCCGGCTACCTGAACCTGCAAAAGGTGTCGGACGATCGCTACTTCATCGATCTGTCCAACCGGCTCGCAGTCACGACCCAGCGGAACCTGCCCCGTGAAGGCGGTCTCACGTGGCAGGGCGGGTGGTGGTCGGTATTCGGTCGTGCCCAGTCGTTCCAGACATTGCAGGATCCGGCGGCACCGCTGGTACCGCCCTACGCGCGGCTGCCGCAGTTGCTGTTCAACGGGCTGCGCGCGAACGAGAAAGGTTTCGACATCAACATGCAGGCCGAGTACGCGGCGTTCGATCACCCGACGCTGATCACCGGAAATCGCTCGACGTTCTATCCGAGCGTGTCGTATCCGCTGCAACGCTCGTTCGTGAACGTCGTGCCGAAGCTCGGGCTGAACTACACCCACTACCAGTTGGACCAGCGGTTCGGCGTTCCGAACCAGGATCGTACGCTGCCGGTGTTCAGCCTCGACGGCACGATGACGTTCGACCGTACGACGCAGATCCGCGGCAAGACCTATCTGCAGACCCTCGAGCCGCGATTGTTCTACGTCTACATTCCCTATCGCGATCAGTCGATGCTGCCGGTGTTCGACTCGGGTCTCGCCGACTTCAACCTGGCGCAGATCTTCACCGAGAACCAGTTCGTCGGCGGGGACCGCATCAACGACGCCAATCAGCTGACCGCGGCGATCTCGAGCCGCCTGATCGATCCGGACGATGGGTCGGAGCGGATCAAGGCGACGATCGCCCAGCGGACGTACTTTGCCGATCAACGCGTGACATTGCCGAACACCGCGATTCGCACACAGAACCGGTCCGATGTTCTGGCGGCGATCACGGGCCGGATCACGAAATCTTGGTACACCGATCTCGCCGCGCAGTTCGACACGCAGGATTCACGCATCGATCGATCATCCTACGTATTGCGCTACAACCCGGAACCCGGTCGGGTGCTGAACCTGGGCTACCGCTTCAATCGCGACAGTTTCGAGCAGGCCGACGTGTCCGGACAATGGCCGCTGACCGATCGATGGAGTTTCGTCGGCCGCTACACCTACTCGCTGCAGGACCGTCGTACCACGACGATCATCGGAGGCGTCGAGTACAATGAAGGTTGCTGGGCCGCCCGTTTCGTGATGCAGCAGTTCGTGACCTTCACGCAGACCGAAACCCGGGCGCTGTTCTTCCAGCTCGAGTTCACCGGTTTGTCGCGACTGGGTTCCAACCCGCTGGAGATCCTGCGTCAGAACGTCTTCGGCTATCAGCCCATGAATGCGTTGCCGCAGACGACCTTCAACGAAGATTCCTACCCCGTCCGGTAGCGCGCGGTTGTCCGCGTGACCGGGCCTACCACTGAATGATCACCATGTTTCGATTGCTCTGCCTCATTGTCGCCTCCACGGTCTTCTCCGGCTCGCTGTTCGCCGCCGCCGACGCCGATCGGTCGCGCGAAGTGGTATTGCTTGATCGCGTGGTCGCGATCGTGAACAACGAGGTCGTCACGCGGCTCGAGCTTGATGATCAGGTCAAGGTTGCGACTCGCCAACTGGTCCGGCAAGGCACGCCGTTGCCGCAGCAGGCGCTGCTGGAGAAGCAGATCCTCGAGCGCATGATTACCACGCGGGTACTGAATCAGGTCGGCAAGGAAACCGGCGTCCGGGTCGACGATGCCCAGCTGGAACGGGCCGTTGGTCGACTCGCACAGGAGAACAAGCTGTCGCCGGAGGCGTTCCGCGCAGCGCTGGCGGAGGACGGCATCGACTACAACCGGTTTCGCGAGGACATCCGCAGCGAGATTGTCGTGCAACGGTTGCGCGAACGCGAAGCCGACAGCCGTGCCGTCGTGTCCGACGCCGAGATCGACGCCTATCTGCGTTCCCAGCAGTCGACCGGTCGCAACGATGAGTTCAATCTGCTGCACATTCTCGTGACGGTGCCCGAGGCAGGGAGTCCGGAGCAACTGAAGGCTCGCCGCGCCCGCGCCGAGGAGGCGTTGGCCAAACTGAAGGGTGGCGCCGATTTCACGCAGGTTTCCGCTTCGTACTCCGATGCGCCGAACGCGCTGCAGGGAGGCGAGCTCGGCTGGCGTGCACCCGGTCGGTTGCCGACGATCTTCGTCCAGGCCGTCGCGACGATGAAGCCCGGCGATCTGTCACCGATCCTGCGCAGCCCCAACGGATTCCATATCCTGAAGCTGCTCGACAAACGCAGCAACGTGGAGCAAATCGTCGTTCAGCAGACGCGGGCGCGCCATATCCTGATCCGGACCAACGAAGTGGTGTCGGAGGCCGAGGCAAAGCGGCGTCTCGGGGATATCCGGGAACGGGTCGTCAACGGCGGCGATTTCGCCGAGTTCGCTCGCACCCAGTCCGAGGATGGCTCGGCGGCGAGGGGCGGCGATCTGGGATGGCTCTCTCCCGGCGATACCGTGCCGGAGTTCGAGGCCGCGATGGATGCGCTGAAGGTCGGTGAAGTTGGTCAGCCGGTCCAGTCGCCTTTCGGGTGGCACCTGATCCAGGTCATGGAGCGCCGGACCGAAGACATGACGCAGGAACGCCAGCGGCAGATGGCCCGTCAGGCGATCCGCTCGCGCAAGTCCGACGATGCATTCACCGAGTGGGTGCGCCAGCAGCGCGACAAGGCGTTCGTCGAGTATCGACTCGAAGAGCGTTGAGCGGTGCCGAGCCCCGATCGGCCCGAGCCGTGACCGATCCCCACGTCGCGCGGCGGCGCTTCGGACAGAACTTTCTGGTCGATGGCAGTTACGTGCGCCGCATCGTCGATGCAGTGTCGCCGACGCGCACGGATCATGTCGTCGAGATCGGACCCGGGCTCGGTGCACTGACGGCACCGCTGCTCGATCGCCTCGATCGGTTGCACGTCGTGGAGATTGACCGCGACATCGTCGCGCGGCTTGCCGAGACATTTCCGCCGGAGCGATTGACCATCCATTCCGGCGACGCGCTGGCGTTCGACTTCGCGACGCTCGGTTCCGATCTGCGGATCGTCGGCAATCTGCCCTACAACATCTCGACGCCCTTGCTGTTCCACGTGGCCGGGACCGAAGGCCTGCGCGACTGCCACTTCATGCTGCAGGAGGAAGTGGTGGATCGCATGGTGGCCGCGCCCGGTGGCAAGGAATATGGCCGCCTGTCGGTGATGCTGCAGTACCGGTTCGCGATGTGGAAGTTGTTCGACGTGCCGCCCGGTGCATTCCGTCCGGCGCCGAAGGTGACGTCGGCCATCGTGCGGCTCGTGCCGCATCGTCCGTTGCCGGTGCGCGCCGTCGATGAAGGGCTGTTCGCCGAACTGGTGACACGGGCATTCACGCAGCGCCGCAAGACGCTGCGCAATGCCCTGGCGGACTACCTGTCGGCGGAAGAACTCACGGCGGCGGGTCTCGACCCGGGATGCCGGCCGGAGACCCTGGGCGTGGCCGCGTTCGTTGCGGCCGCCGACGCAGTGGTCAGGCGGTCGCCGTCTTTTTCTGGATGAACTCGATCTTGTAGCCGTCGGGATCCTCGACGAATGCGATCACCGTCGTGCCGTGCTTCATCGGGCCCGCTTCGCGAGTGACCTTGCCGCCGCGCTTCTTCACTTCGTCGCAGGTCTTGTAGGCATCGTCGACCTCCAGTGCCACATGGCCGTACGCGTTGCCGAGTTCGTAGGATTTCGTGTCCCAGTTATGGGTGAGTTCCAGCACGGCCTCCTGCGATTCGTCACCGTAGCCGACGAACGCCAGTGTGAACTTGCCTTCGGGATAGTCGTTGCGACGCAGGACCTTCATGCCGAGGACCTTGGTGTAGAACTCGATCGAGCGGTCCAGGTCGCCGACGCGCAGCATGGTGTGCAGAATTCTCATCGTGCAGCCTCTTCGGTTCAGATCTCGACCATTTCGAAATCTTCCTTGCGCGCGCCGCATTCCGGGCAGACCCAGTTGACGGGCACATCTTCCCAGCGGGTACCGGGCGGGATGCCCTCTTCGGGAAGGCCCGCTGCCTCATCGTAGATGAAGCCACAGATGAGACACATGTAGGTACGGTTCGCGGGCGGAAGATCGGACATGGTGACGAGTTGTTCGGATAAAATTCGATTGTAAGGGCAATCACTCGGAAATCGGCGTATTCAGCCGCTTTCCGACGTGCAGTCGATTGCGCGGCATCGGGCTGCGTCCCTTCATCCCCGCCATGATCTCCTCTCCTCCCGCCGTGCTCGTCTTCGCCGGCACCGACCCCAGCGGCGGTGCCGGACTGCAGGCCGACATCCTCACGCTCGCCAGCATGGGATGTCATCCGCTGTCGGTCGTCACGGCGATCACGGTACAGGACACCGTCGGTGTCGCGGACCTGCTGCCGATCGATGCCGAATGGATTGCCGACCAGGCCAGACACGTGCTGGAAGACATGCCGATCGCGGTGTTCAAGATCGGATTGCTCGGCAGCGTCGAGGCGATTGCGGCGATTGCCGAAGTCGTCTCCGATTATCCCGACGTGCCGCTGATTCTCGATCCCGTGCTGACATCCGGTCGCGGCGACGCCTTCGCGACCGAAGACATGATCGCCGCGATGCGCGAACTGCTGATTCCGCAGACCACGGTGATCACGCCCAACAGTCTGGAAGCGCGGCGGCTGGCCGAAGACCGTGACGACGATGCCGATGACCCGAGCCTCGCGCAGTGCGCGCAGCGCCTCATCGATCTCGGCGCCCAGTACGTGCTGATCACCGGCACCCACGAGAACACGCCCCAGGTCGTGAACACGCTGTATGGCGAATCGGGCGTGATTCGCAACGATGCCTGGCAGCGATTGCCTGGGCAGTATCACGGCTCCGGTTGCACGCTGGCATCTGCACTCGCCGCGACCGTCGCCAACGGGCTGCCGATGCCGGAGGCCGTGCGCGACGCGCAGGAGTTCACGTGGCAGGCATTGCGGTCCGGTTTCCGTCCCGGCATGGGGCAGTACATTCCCGATCGCCTGTTCTGGGCGCGGGACGACGATGAAGGACGGGAGGACGATGCGTCCGGAGGCTGATCGCATGCGCGGGCTGTACGCACTGACGCCGGAGATTCCCGGCACGGCGGCACTGTGTGAGCGGGTACGGCAGGCCCTCGAAGGCGGCGCACGCTGGGTACAGTATCGAGCGAAGCTCGTCGATGCCGCCACGCGCGCAGATCAGGCTGCGGCGCTGGTCGAGTTGTGTGCGTCATTCGGTGCGCGGCTGATCGTCAACGACGACGCGGACCTTGCCGCCATGGCGGGTGCCGCCGGGGTCCACCTCGGGCGGAACGATGGTCCGGTGGCGGCGGCCCGCGCGCGGCTCGGTTCCGGCGCGATCATCGGTGTGTCGTGCTATGACGACATCGATCGTGCGCGGCACGCGCAGGCACAGGGCGCGGACTATGTGGCATTCGGTAGTTTCTTCGCATCGCGCGTGAAGCCGGATGCGGTGCGGCCATCCCTCGATCTGCTGCTTGCCGCGCGCCGCGCGCTGCACGTCCCGATCGTCGCCATCGGCGGCATCACGCTCGACAATGCGGCGTCGGTCATCGCGGCGGGGGCCGATGCCGTCGCCGTGATCACCGATCTTTTCACCGACGCGGATGCGACGACCGCACGGGCACGGGCCTACGGGCGCCTGTTCGCCGCGGATCCGGTCGCGTCCTGCTGAG
>JAHCKV010000290.1 GCA_026125595.1 Burkholderiales bacterium
GGTTTCCCTAGGCCAGGATCGGTTGGCGCGCGCTGCGCCGCGAGTCGGGCAGCGGCATAGCGAGCGGCGGCATGACGGCCAGCGGCGCCGGGGTCACCGGTGCGGACTCGCGCGGTTCGGCTCGTTCGCGGATCAGACCGCGGCGCGCGGCGACCGCGGCCGCCTGAGTGCGCGTGCTGGCGTTCAGTTTTTCCAGGATCGATTTGACATGGGCTTTCACGGTGCCCACGGCGATATCGAGCTGGGTCGCGATCGACTTGTTGCACAGTCCGGTGGCGACCAGACGCAGCACATCGATCTCGCGATTGGTCAGCGCTTCGTGGCCGACGCTCTCGGCGATCCGCCGGGCAACCGCGACACACAGATAGCGCGACCCGAGGCTCAGCGTCTGCACGCCTTCGATCAGTTCGTCGAGCGCGCAATTCATCAACAGATAACCGTGGACGCCGTGTTCGAGCGCCGAGCGGATTTCCCATTCGCGGTCGAGCGTCGTCACGATCAGCACTCTCGGCATGTGCGCCCGGCCGCCGAGACGCTCGCGGCCCGCGCGGCCGATCAGGTCGAGGCCGGCGTGGTAGTCGGCGATCACGACGTCGGGTCGGTATTCCTGGCCGGGAGGCGCAGTACGCGAATCGTGCAGCCGGACATCGAACTGGGGTCTCGCGCCGAGCGTCGCCACGACACCGGCGGCCACCAGAGGGTTCTCGTGCATCACGAGCACGTCGATCGTTTCGGTCATGAGCATGGGGGTCTCCGGGCGGTGGGGCGACCAGTCTTGCCAGCCGGCATCCGTTGCCAGCCGCGACGGGTCAGTCGATCCGATGACCCATGGTGCGATGGCTCCGCGGTGCGTGCCCAGTAAATTCCCCTGAATCGTCCTGAATCGATCTTAATCGAGTACAACCCGTTGATCGGCGTCGGGAAAGCTTAGCCGGGCGACGTCGCCCCGCAGCCGAGATCATGGGCGCGAATCGCTGCTCGCAGTCGATGGGGCAGCACCGGCACGAAGGTCATCCGTACGCCGGTGGCATGGCGGATCGCGCCGAGAATCGCCGGCGGCGTCGGGATCAGCGCCGGTTCGCCGACGCCCTTCGCGCCGCCGGGGCCCAGCGGTTCGCGGTCTTCGATCAGGATCGTTTCGATCGGCGGTACGTCGCCGATGCTGGGGATCAGATAGTCGTGCAGATTCTCGGTGCGGCCGGCGAGGTACTCCTCCATCAGCGCGAGGCCGATGCCCTGCGCGACGCCACCGTGGATCTGACCTTCGACCTGCTGCGGATTGAGTGCGCGCCCGACATCGTGGGCGGCCACGATGCGCAGCACCCGGGTCGTGCCCAGCAGCGGATCAACTTCGACTTCGGCCATCTGCGCCGCGAACGCGTAGGTCGCATACGGGATGCCCTGACCGTCGGCGTCGAGCGGTGTCGTCGGCGGATCGAAGCGGCCGATGCCTTCGAGCACGTCGCCGCGATCGTTGGGTTTCAGTGCGGACAGATGGACGATGTGCGCGCCGGCCGCATCGCGCACGACGAGATGGTCGCCGGTGAGTGTCAACCTGGCGGGTTCGACGGCATCCGCGAGCGCGAGGATGCGTGCGCGAAGATCGCGTCCGGCGAGTTCCGCCGCCTTGCCGGACACGAAGGCCTGTCGCGAAGCCGACGACTTGCCGGCGTCCGCCGTGCGATCGGTGTCACCCGTGATCCAGCGG
Source organism: Burkholderiales bacterium (assembly GCA_026125595.1). Taxonomy (GTDB): domain Bacteria; phylum Pseudomonadota; class Gammaproteobacteria; order Burkholderiales. The sequence continues at coordinate 1,709 of JAHCKV010000290.1, forward strand.
AACTGCGCCATCGGCAGCCCGACGGCATCGGCCATCACCTGCAGCATCGTCGTGGTGGTGCCCTGGCCGATGTCGGCGCAGCCGTTGTAGAACGTCAGCGTGCCGTCGCCGGCGATGCCGACCCGCATCGACGACGGATTCGACAACGCCGTGTTGCCGATGCCATACCACATGCAGCCGATACCGACGCCGCGGCGCCGTCGCGGCGACGTCTCGTTGAAGGCCGCCGCATCGCGCAGTGCCCGTTGCCAATGGGGTTCGAGCGCGTCGATGCACGCGCCGAGTCCGCAACTCGCTTCGAGCAATTGCCCGGTCGCGGTGATGTCGCCGGCCCGCAACGCGTTGCGGCGGCGCAGTTCCAGCCGGTCGATCTGCAGTTGTTCCGCGATGTCGTCGAGCAACGCTTCGTGCACGATCGCGGCCTGCGGCACACCAAAACCACGGAATGCGCCGGCCACGGGGCCGTGGGTCAGGATGGCGCGACCGCGCGTGTGCACATGCGGCACGCGATACGGACCCATGGCGTGCACCGGCACGCGATTCGCGACCGTCGGGCCCCAGCTCGCATAGGCACCGGTGTCGACCAGTGCGTCGACGTCGACCGCGCGCAGATGGCCGTGCCGATCGGCGCCGAAGCGACCGCGGATCCGCGCCGGATGTCGCTTGGTCGTGGCGCGCATGCTCTCCGGCCGCGTGTAGACGCAGGCCACCGGCCGTTGCAGCCGCCATGCGGCGAGGCCGATCAGTGGTTGCACCGACAGGTCGAGCTTGCCGCCGAATCCGCCACCGCAGGCTGTCGGCACGATGCGCACCTGAGTCGGCGACAGGCCGAGGATCAGCGCGACTTCATCGCGATCCATGTAGGGTGTCTGCGTCGTCACGTGGATCTCGATGCGGTCTCCGACGCGCTGTGCCCAACCCGCTTCCGGTTCGAGGTAGGCGTGCTCGACGAAACTGGTTTCGAAGACGCCTTCCGCGATGGCGGCGCAGGTGGCGAACGCGGTCGCCGGATCGCCGTGATGCACGCGGCCTTCGACCAGCAGATTGCCCGGACGATCGGCGTGGACGCGCGGTGCGTCCGGCGCCATCGCCGCGTCGAGTCCGAGGACCGGTGGCCGCGGCGACCAGTGGATGGGCAGGGATGCATCGGCGATGGATTCGACCGCCGCACGCGTGCCGACGAGCGCCAGTACCGCCTCGCCGCGATGTCGCACGATGCCATCGGCGAACACCGGCTGGTCCTTCAGGTCGGGGTAGATGCCGTATGCATTGTTCGGGACATCCTGCGCGGTCAGGATGCATTCGAGCCCCGCCGTGCCGGCGACGACGGCAGCGAGGTCGCCCAGCGTGAACGCGGCATGGGCGTGCGGCGATCGCACGGCCCGCAGCCACAGCGTGTCGATGGGAAACCCGTCGGCGCCGAAGCGTTCGCTGCCGGTGAGTCGTGGTATGCCATCGGCCTTCAGCGCGCGGGCGCCCAGCGCCTCGCCCACGGCCGGTGCGGCTGGCAGTGGTGCGTCGTTCGCGGCATCGAGCACGGCTTCGACGATCTTGCGATAGCCGGTGCAGCGACACAGCACGCCGCCGAGCGCATCGAGCACCTGCGGTTCCGTCGGTCGTGGCGTGCGGGACAGCAGATCGGCGGCGGCCATCAACATGCCCGGCGTGCAGATGCCGCACTGCGCACCCAGGTGGCGATGGAACGAGCGCTGCAAGGCCGACAGCGTCGCGGCAGGCGCGAGCCCTTCGACGGTGGTGACCTCGCGTCCGGCGGCCCGACCGAGCGGTGTCAGGCACGCGCATACCTGGTGACCGTCCAGCAGCACGGTGCACGCACCGCAATCGCCGGCATTGCAGCCGATCTTGGTACCGGTCAGGCCCAGATCGTCGCGCAGCACGTCGGCCAGGCGGGTGGCCGGCGCAGAGGCGACGGTCACGGCGCTGCCGTTGACCGTGAACGTGATCAGGCCCGAGAAGTCGTTCATGCGGCGACGGCGGACAGGTCGACCAGCAGATCGCGCACGACGGTGAGCGCGGCGTCACGGCGGTAGTCGCGGCTCGCGCGGACGTCGTCGATGGGGGCCAGCCCTTCCAGATGCGCCGGTCGGACCCGTTCGGCGGCGCCGTCGATCGGTTGCCCGAGCAGCGCGGCTTCCAGCAGCGGCAGACGGCGGGCGACCGGCGAACAGGCGCCGACGGCGATACGCGCCGTTCGGATAAGGCGGGTGGCATCGAGTTCGACCACACCGGCCGCCATCACGATGGAAATCACCAGATAGCGGCGAGCGCCGAGCTTGCGGAACGCGCCGACGGCGTCGGTGCCGTGGGGGATCAGCAGCGCCGTGACCAGTTCGTCGTCGGCGCGAACCGTGCGACGTGGCCCGACGATGAAGTCGCCGAGCGGCACTTCGCGCCTGCTACGCATCGACTGCAACTCAACGCGGGCATCCAGGGTCAGCAGTGGCGGGACGCCATCCGCCGCCGGTGAAGCGTTGCAGATATTGCCGCACACCGTGCCGGCGTTCTGGATCTGCACGCCACCGACTTCGCGCGCCGCTGCCTTCAACCCGGCGAAGAGCGGCGGCAGATCGGCCTGCAGGAGCTCGGTCCACGTCGTCGTGGCGCCGATGCGCCACCGATCGTGCTCGAAGGAGATGCCGCACAGATCGCGCAGTCCGCCGATATCGAGCACGTCTTCGGTCAGCGGCCCGCCGACGCGCGCCGGATAGTGATCCGTGCCGCCGGCCACGATGGAGAGACCACCGCGCTGCAGCGCGGTCAGCGCCGCAGCGAGATCGGAAGGTCTCACGTACGCGGTCATGGTCGTGGCTATCATACCTGCCGACTGCCCTTCTGGAGAGATTCGATGCCGGCAAGAATCGACGTCATTTCCGACGTGGTGTGCCCGTGGTGCTACATCGGCAAGCGCCGGTTGGAGCAAGCGCTGGAACTGTGGCGCGAGCGCCATCCCGACGACACGCCGGAAGTGATCTGGCATCCGTTCGAGCTGAACCCCGACCTCGCCAAGACCGGCATGGATCGCGCGCGTTATCTCGAAGAGAAGTTCGGTGGACCGGCGCGGGCGCAGGCGATCTACGCCCGCGTCGAGGCCGCCGGCCGGGAGGTCGGCATTCCGTTCGATTTCGGCCGCATCCAGGTTCAACCGAACACCGTCGATGCCCATCGACTCATCGCGTGGGCCAGCCTTGCCGATCGTCAGTCGGAGCTGGTGGAGGAACTGTTCCGCGGCTATTTCCTCGAAGCGCGCGACTACACCTCGGCCG
>JAHCKV010000291.1 GCA_026125595.1 Burkholderiales bacterium
CGTCGGCATCGTTCAACCCTCACGGCATTCACTCGATCTCCGTGCTGCGCCTCACGCAAATCATCGGCTCCGCGACCGACCCCGAAGTCGCCGAGCGGCTGCATCGGCTGTCCCACCACGGTGTGGTGGAGTACGTATCCCTCAAACGCCAGGACATCGCGCGGCGCCGCATGCATGTGGTCACCGACCGCGGCACCGAGGGCGCGATCCTGCTGGACCGCGACGCCCGTCTCGACAACGGCGCGGTGCTGCTGCTCGAAGACGATCGAGCCGTGGTCGTGCGTCTGGACGAACCGGAATGGCTGGCGTTGACGCCGCGCGACACCGCTGCCGCCATCGAGCTCGGCTATTTCTGCGGCAACATGCATTGGAAGGTCCGTTTCGTCGGCGACATGCTGCATGTGTCGATGGAGGGGCCGCGCGAGAGCTATCTGCAGCGACTGCAGCACCTCGTCGCTGCGGGCAAGGTATCGGTGGTCGGCGGTGAATGATCCGGTCGAGATGCTCGCCGCGATGCAGCTCGGGGACAGCTTCTTCCCGAGCGGCAGCGCCTCGTTCTCCTGGGGGCTCGAGACCCTGCGCGCCGATGGTCACGTGGACAAGGCTGCGGCCGTCGGCGTGTTCGTCGCCGGCCAGCTGGAACATCGCTGGGCCACGTTCGACCGACCAGCCGTTGCAGCGGCGTGGCGCGCCGGCGCCGATCTCGACGCGGTGTGTGCCGTCGATCGACTCGTCGACGCGGCTACCCTGGCGAGGGAAGCGCGCGAAGGCGGCAGGCGCATCGGTGCCGCGTTGCTGAAAGTGCACGCCGGCATGGGCACGCCGGGCGCGGAAACGTATCGAACGCGGATCGCCGCCGGCGAGGCCTTCGGCCAGATGAGTGCCGTGCACGGTCTGGTCGGTGCTGCGACCGGATTGACCGAAGCCACGACCTGCGCGTTGTCGGCCTACGGCGTGGCTGCCGGCCTGGTGAGCGCGGCGGTCCGCATGGGACTGTGCGGCCATCTGGATGGTCAGCGCATCCTGCAGCAGCAGCGTGTCGCGATTGCCGGGTGGCTCACCGAACCGTGTGCGCCGCTGCACGAACTGCAGGCCTACGCGCCGGCCGCCGAGATCGCGATGATGCGTCACGAGACCGGCAGTTCGCGGCTGTTCGCGAGCTGACACCACCGAATCACCGCCAACGACACGTCCCTCTTCAGCCCAGGACAGGAAGCGAACCCCATGTTGCTCACCCCCACCGAACTGGAACGCCTGACCATCTACACCGCCGCGGAGCTCGCGCGCAAACGGCGGGCGAAGGGTCTCAAGTTGAATCATCCCGAGGCGACGGCGATCATCGCCGACGAGATCCTCGAGGGCGCACGCGAAGGGCGCTCGGTCGCCGATCTGATCGGCTACGGTGCCACGTTGCTGACCACCGACGACGTGATGCCCGGCGTCGCCGACATGATGCCGATCCTGCAGGTGGAGGGGACCTTCCCCGACGGCACGAAGCTCGTCACGGTGCACGACCCGATCCGGCCCGGGCGCCAGCCGCTCGATGCGATGCCCACGCCCGGCGAGATCATCCCTGCCGAAGGCGACATCGAGATCAACGCCGGCCGCCGCAAGGTCACGCTGCGCGCGACGAACACCGGCGATCGGCCGATCCAGATCGGCAGCCACTACCATTTCTTCGAGGCCAACCGCGCGCTGGAATTCGATCGCGCGGCGGCGTTCGGCCTGCATCTGGACATCCCCGCCGGAACCGCCGTGCGGTTCGAGCCGGGCGAGGCGAAGGAGGTGACTCTCGTGACGTTCGGCGGCGCGGGCGAGATCCACGGATTGAACGGCCTCACCAACGGCTCGACGCGCAGCGAAGAGACCAAGGCCGAAGCCCTGAAGCGGGCGCGCGAGCGCGGTTTCCGCGGCGCCTGAATCGACGCGAACGAGAGGACATCGAATTGGCCACCATCACCCGCAAGGAATACGCGCAGCTGTACGGCCCCACGGTCGGTGACGGCGTGCGCCTCGGCGACACGTCGCTGATCGCCGTCATCGAACACGATCACGCCGTGCCGGGCGACGAATGTCTGCACGGCGGCGGCAAGACGCTGCGCGACGGCATGGGCCTGAAGGGCGGCTGGGACAGCTCCGATGGCGCGCTCGACATGCTGATCTCCAATGTCGTGATCATCGATCCGGTGCTCGGGGTCGTGAAGGGTGACATCGGCATCAAGGACGGCCGCATCGTCGCGGTCGGCAAGGCCGGCAATCCGGAAACCATGGATGGCGTGCACCCGGATCTGATCTGCGGCGTGTCCACCACCGTCCGTGATGGCGAAGGGCTGATCGCCACGCCCGGCGGCATCGACGTGCACGTGCACTTCGATTCCGCGCAGCAGGTCGAGCACGCGATCGCGTCCGGTCTCACGACGATGATCGGCGGTTCGCTCGGACCGATCACGGTCGGCATCGACTGCGGCGGTGCGTGGAACGTCGGCAAGATGCTGCAATCGGCGGAGCAGTGGCCGATGAACTTCGGCTTCCTCGGTCGCGGCAATTCGGCGCGGCCGCAATCGTTGTACGACCAGATGGCGGGTGGCTGCCTCGGCCTCAAGATCCACGAGGACTGGGGCGCGATGCCCGCCACGATCGACGCGTGTCTCGGGGTCGCCGAAGAGCTGGATTTCCAGGTGCAGTTGCACACCGATACGCTGAACGAATCGGGCTTCCTCGAAGACACGCTCGCGGCGTTCAAGGACCGCACGATCCACATGTATCACACCGAGGGTGCCGGCGGCGGCCACGCCCCGGACATCATCGCCGTCGCGGGGCTGGCGAACTGCCTGCCGTCGTCGACCAATCCGACCAACCCGTACACCGTGAACACGTTCGACGAGCACCTCGACATGCTCATGGTGTGCCACCACCTGAATCCGGCGGTGCCGGAGGACGTGGCCTTCGCCGAGAGCCGGATCCGTGCGCAGACCATCGCCGCGGAGGATGTGCTGCACGACATGGGGGCGATCTCGATGCTCGGCTCGGACAGCCAGGGCATGGGGCGCATCAACGAAGTCATCTGCCGCACGTGGCAGCTCGCGTCGAAGATGAAGGATCAGTTCGGTCGCCTGCCGGAAGAAAGGACCGGCATCGGGGACAACGAACGCATCAAGCGCTACATCGCGAAGTACACGCTGAACGCCGCGAAGACGTTCGGCATCGATGCACACATCGGATCGATCGAGAAGGGCAAGCTCGCCGACATCGTGTTGTGGCGGCCGGCGTTCTTCGGCATCAAGCCCGAGGTCGTCGTCAAGGGCGGCTTCATCGTGTGGGGCGCGATGGGCGATTCCGCGGCGTCGCTGATGACCTGCGAACCGATCCTGATGCGGCCGCAGTGGGGGGCGTTCGGCGAGGCCAAGCAGCCGTTGTCGGCATGCTTCGTGACGCAGGCCGCGCTCGACGCCGACGTGAAGGGGCGGCTCGGTCTGAAGAAGCAGATCCTCGGTGCCCGCGGCACGCGCAAGCTGCGCAAGAGCGACATGCTGCACAACACGGCCTGCCCGAACATCACGGTGGACCCGCATACGTTCGACGTGAAGATCGACGGGCAGATCATCACCTGCGAGCCGGCGAAGGTGTTGCCGCTGGCGCAGCGCTACATGTTCCGCTGAGACCGATACCATGAACACTCTCGCTACCGGATTTCCCGTCGCCGATGCATTGAAGCCGCGCGGTGCGGCCCGCGTCGGCATCGGCGGCCCCGTGGGCAGTGGCAAGACGGCGCTGCTCGAAAACCTGATCCCGCGCTTCATCGCGCGCGGCACCGATCTGGCGGTCATCACCAACGACATCGCCACCAAGGAAGACGCCGAGCGTGTGCAGCGCTCCGGCCTGATCGCGCCCGAGCGGGTCCTGGCCGTCGAGACGGGAGCCTGCCCCCATTCCGCGATCCGCGAGGATCCGACACTGAACCTGCAGGCCGCCGACCTGCTCGATCTGCGCTATCCGGGGCTCGAGCTGATCCTGATCGAGTCCGGCGGCGACAATCTCGCGTCGTCGTTCTCGCTCGATCTGGTCGATCACTGGTTGTTCGTCATCGACGTCGCGGGCGGCGACGACATCCCCCGCAAGCGCGGTCTCGGCGTGCTGTCGTGCGACCTGCTGGTGATCAACAAGACCGATCTGGCGCCCCATGTGCGGGTCGATCTGCAGCGCATGGTTCGCGAAGCCCACGACGTGCGCCAGGGGCGACCGGTGCTGCTGACCAACTGTGCTACCGGCGAAGGCATCGACGCCGTCGTCGACCACATCGCGCGCGAGGTGCTGTTTGACCGGTGACCGTTTGTCGGATCTCGATGCCGTCGAGCGACAACGGCAGTTCGCGGTGACGTTCGCGCGCCAGAATGGCGGACGCACGTTCCTGCGCCGTCAGCACGTGGGCTATCCGTTCCACGTCGGACGCGCGCTGTATCTGCCCGGCGATCCGGAAGGCTTCTGCACGGTCTACATGCAGTCGTGTTCAGGGGGCATCTTCCAGCACGAGCGCCTCGGCGTCGTTGCGGTGGCCGACCCCGATGCGTGGGCCCATCTGACGACCGGTGCCGCGACGGTCGTCCATTCGATGCCCGAGGGATACGCGGAGCAGGATGTCCTGCTCGATGCCCGTGCCGGTTCGCTGATCGAGTACGTCCCCGACGCATTGATCCTGTTTCCGGACAGCCGTCTCGACGCGCGACTCACCATCCGGGCCCATCGTGATGCAACCGTCATCGCGGCGGAGAGCTTCCTGTTGCACGATCCGCGCGGCGATCGTCGGCCGTTCGACTGGCTGCGTTCCGAAACCCGGGTCGAGGACGAGCAGGGTCGCGTGCTCGCCCTCGACCGATTCCGCGTCGATGGCAGCGCGATGCAAGCCGGTGTGCCGGGCGTCGATGGCGGATTCGCACTTCAGGCGACGTTGATGGTGGTGCATCCGCAGGATCCGGACGCTGCG
>JAHCKV010000292.1 GCA_026125595.1 Burkholderiales bacterium
CTTCGGCATTGGCGGTTTCGGTGAAGACCCCCAGTTGGACAATGAACGGGCGTGTTGCCGATGCTGAAGCCGCTGGAGTCGGTGCCACCGGTGTGGACGGCGGCGCGGGCGTGGATGCCGGCGCGGGCGGCGTCGGTATCGAAGGCGTCGGCCCCATGGGTGCAGCAGCCCGGGGGGGCGGTTTCGGCGCTGCGCGCGGCGGACTCACGACGCCTGCCGTCGATTCCGGCGCTTCCGGCACGGCGGGGTCGGGGACCTCGGCAATTGCCTGTGGCAGTTCCGGCGCCGCATCGTCGCTCGACACGGTCGGCGGCGGAGGCGGACCGTCCGGGGCTGGTGCCGGCTCTGGCGGGGGCGCATCCAGTGGTGGTGGTTCGAACGGCGGTTTGACGGTCTGTTCGGGGGGGGGCGGTGGCGATTCCACCTTGGCGCCGCCGACGAACCGATCGATGATCGCGATACCGGCGACGGCGATCGCAATGACGATCAACGCGGCGACGAGACGGCGGATGGCGCGCTGTTTGAGTTGCTGGCGGGGGTCCTGGATAGGAGCGTCGGGCATGGCCGGATGCTAGCACTGCCGCGGGCGGCTGCCATCGCCGGACTGCACAAGTTCACGTGTGTGGCCTTTGCCGGAGGCTCGTGCTATCCTCCTGAATTACCTCAAAATTCCAACTCCCCAGGAGAATGCAGCATGGCTGTGGAACGCACCTTGTCGATCATCAAGCCCGATGCCGTGGCCAAGAATGTCATCGGTCAGATCTACTCCCGCTTCGAGAACGCTGGTCTGAAGATCGCCGCCGCCCGGCTCGTGCAACTGTCGCGCTCGGATGCCGAAGGCTTCTATGCAGTGCACAAGGCGCGACCGTTCTTCAACGATCTGGTGAACTTCATGATTTCCGGACCGGTCATGGTTCAGGTGCTGGAAGGAGAGAACGCCATCGCCAAGAACCGTGAACTGATGGGTGCGACCGATCCGAAGAAGGCGGACAAGGGCACGATCCGCGCCGATTTCGCCGATTCGATCGACGCGAATGCGGTGCACGGTTCGGATGGTCCCGATACGGCCGCGACCGAGATCGCCTATTTCTTTCCGGCGCTGAACGTCTACAGCCGCTGATGGCGATCGACCTGCTCGATTTCGATACGGAAGGCCTCGCCGCGTGGCTTGTTGCCCGCGGCGAGAAGCCGTTCCGTGCGCGCCAGGTGATGCGATGGCTGCATCGCGACGGCGAAGCCGATTTCGACCAGATGACCGATCTGTCCAAGTCACTGCGCGCACTGTTGGCCGCCGAGGCCGAAGTCCGCAAGCCGACGGTGATGCGGGATGCCATCGCGCTCGATGGAACACGCAAGTGGCTGCTCGACGTCGGCACCGGCAACGGCATCGAGACGGTCTTCATCCCCGAGACGAATCGCGGCACGCTGTGTATTTCCAGCCAGGTCGGATGCGCCCTCGAGTGCGCGTTCTGCTCCACCGGTCGTCAGGGTTTCAACCGCAACCTCACCGCCGGCGAGATCATCGGGCAGTTGTGGCACGCCAACCGCGCGCTGGGGGCGGATCTCGCTGCGGGTCGTCGCGTCGTCACCAATGTCGTGATGATGGGCATGGGTGAGCCGCTGGCCAATTTCGACGCCGTCGTCACCGCGCTGCGCGTGATGCTCGACGATCATGCGTACGGTCTTTCGCGCCGGCGCGTCACGCTGTCCACGTCCGGCATGGTGCCGTGGATCGATCGTCTTCGAGAGGCATGCCCGGTGTCGCTCGCCGTTTCGCTGCACGCCCCCAACGATGCGCTGCGCGATGTGCTGGTTCCGATCAACCGCAAGTGGCCGTTGCAGGCGCTGCTGGCGGCATGTCGGCGCTACGTGGAAGGTGCTGCACGGTTGCCCGTCGGAATCGACGACGACGAAGAAGCGTTACCGCCGGGATCGGTCGCACGCACCAAGTGGCAGCGGCAAGGATCACCGCGCGATTTCGTGACCTTCGAGTATGTGATGCTCAAAGGCGTGAACGATTCCCCGATGCATGCGCGACAACTGGTCGACCTGATCGAGGACCTGCCGTGCAAGTTCAACCTGATTCCGTTCAACCCGTTTCCCGATGGTGGCTTCGAGCGGTCGCCGGCAGCGGCGGTGTCGGCCTTCCAGGCGCATCTGATCGAAGCGGGATTCGTGGCGACGGTGCGCAAGACCCGGGGTGACGATATCGATGGGGCCTGCGGCCAGTTGGCCGGACAGGTGCAGGATCGAACGCAACGAACCGCGCGCCGCGCCGACGCGGCCGCCGCACCATGAGCCCATCGATGCGCGGCACGGTCCCAGCCGTTTTGCTGGCGGCCACGACGATGCTGCTGCTGGCCGCGTGCGGCTCCAGTCAGCGGCAACCGGAGCCGCCCTCCCCCGCGCAGGCGGCTCAGCAGCGCGAACCGACGCCGGCCAAGCCGGAAGAGCGGGCTCGGGCCCATACCGAACTCGGGACCGGCTACTACTCGATCGGACAGTACGGTGTGGCCATCGAGGAGTTGAACGAAGCCCTGAAGGCGGATGCCAACTACGTGCCGGCGCTCAATTCCCTGGGTCTGGTGTACATGGCACTCAAGGAAGACCGCAAGGCCCGTGCGAGTTTCGAACGCGGCGTGCGCCTGGCGCCGAATGATTCCGATGTCAACAACAACTACGGACTCTTCCTCTGCGATCGCAAGCAGGAGAAGGAGTCCCTCAAGTATTTCGTCGCGGCGCTGAAGAATCCGCTCTACCGCAATCCAGGAGAGACCTACGTCAACGCCGGGATCTGCGCGCGGCGTGCCGGAGACGTCGCCATGGCGGAAGAATTCATCATGAAGGCGATCGCGCTGCGGCCGGATGATCCGCGCGCGTTGTTCGCCCTGGCGGACATCCAGTTCAACCGGGGCGACTTCCTCACGGCCAAGTTCAATCTGACGCGCTACATGCAGCAGGTGCCCAACGCGGACTCCCGGGCGTTGTGGCTCGGTGCCCGGATCGAACAGCGGTTGGGCAATCGCGCGGAAGTGATGTCATACGGATCCCAGTTGCGGACCCGATTCCCGGGGGCGCCGGAAACCCAGGCCTACAACAGCGGACAGTTCGAATGAGTGACGAGTCGATAGCCGTTCCCATGATGGAATCCGTCAGTGAAGACGGTACACCGCCGCTGCGCCGCGCGGGGCCGGGTGCTGCGTTGCGCGCGGGCCGTGAGCAGCAGGGCCTCACCGTGACGGATGTCGCGCATCAGTTGAAGTTGTTTCCGCGGCAGGTCGAAGCCCTCGAAGCCGACCACTACGCCGCATTGCCGGGCCGGATCTTCGTGCGCGGCTTCGTTCGCAACTATGCTCGCGCGCTGGGTCTCGATGCCGATGCGCTGGTGCGCGAAGCCGAGTCGATTCTCGAGCCGGCGGGCTCGACCCCGGGCACTGCGCTGCCGTCGTCCAGCGGCAAGGCCATCGTCCTCCCGGAATCGGCGCCGATGCCGGGTTCCGCGCCCCGCGCGAAGGGCGCGTTTCCGTGGAAATCCACGGTCGCGATCCTGATCGTCGTTGCGGTCATCGCGTGGATCATCGTGGGGCGCGAGGATTCGTCCGGCACGATATCCATGTCCGTGTCGCCGACACCGGAAGTGGCGTCGGAACCGGTTCCGGAGTCGCCCGCTGCGCCCGACACCGCATCCGCTGCGACGGCGTCGACGGATACGCCGGCCCCGGTGGCTTCTGTTCCTGTCCCGGCGCCCGAGGTGGTTGCGCCGCCTCCCGTGTCGGTCGGCATCGTGCCGACCCCCGTGACACCGTCGACTTCGGGCGTCGAGACGCGTAGTTCAGGACCGATGTCGGATCGTGAGATCCGCCTGTCGTTCGAAAACGAGTCGTGGATCGAGATTCGTGACGGTACCGGGCGGGTCATCCTCGCGCAGTTGAATGCGCCGGGCAGCGAGCAGGTGGTGCAGGGTACGCCGCCGTTCTCGCTGGTGATCGGCGGTGCCAACGGCGTCAAGCTGGTCTACCGCGATCGTGTCGTGGATCTGATGCCGCACACGCGTACCGACGTCGCGCGGCTTACGCTGGAGTGATGCGTCCGTGAGTGCACCGATCACCCGCCGCCACAGCCGCGCCGTGCGTGTGGGCCATGTGCGGGTCGGCGCGGGCGCGCCGATCATGGTGCAGTCGATGACCAATACCGACACGGCCGATGCCGTCGGCACCGCGCAGCAGGTGTTCGATTTGGCGCGCGCCGGATCGGAAGTCGTGCGCATCACGGTGAACACGCTGGAGGCCGCCGAGGCCGTGCCGCGGATCCGCGATCGGCTCGACCGGATGGGCTGCAACGTGCCGCTGGTCGGTGATTTCCATTTCAACGGTCACAAGCTGCTCACGCAGGTACCGGCCTGCGCCGAGGCGTTGGCCAAGTACCGGATCAATCCCGGCAACGTCGGCAAGGGCTCGAAGCGCGACGAGCAGTTCGCGACGATGATCGAGATGGCTTGCCGCCATGACAAACCGGTGCGTATCGGCGTCAACTGGGGCAGCCTCGATCAGGCGGTGCTGGCGCGGTTGATGGACGAGAACGCGCGCCGTGCCGATCCATGGGACGCGGATGTCGTCATGCGCGAAGCGCTCGTGACCTCGGCACTGGAGAGCGCGGCCGAAGCCGAGGCGCTCGGCCTGCCCGGTGATCGCATCGTGCTGTCGGCCAAGGTGAGCGGCGTGCAGGACCTGATCCGGGTCTACCGGGCGCTGGCAGCCCGCTGCGACTATCCGCTGCATCTGGGGCTGACCGAGGCGGGCATGGGCTCCAAGGGCATCGTCGCCTCGTCCGCCGCAATGGGCATCCTGCTGCAGCAGGGCATCGGCGACACCATCCGCATATCGCTGACGCCGGAGCCGAACGGCGACCGCACCCGCGAGGTGCAGGTGGCGCAGGAACTGCTGCAGACCATGGGTTTCCGCCAGTTCGTGCCGGTC
>JAHCKV010000293.1 GCA_026125595.1 Burkholderiales bacterium
TCCGTGGACGAAAGCGCGATCACCGGCGAGAGCGCGCCGGTGATCCGGGAATCCGGCGGCGACTTCAGCGCGGTCACCGGCAATACCCGCGTACTGTCGGACTGGATCGTCGTGCGCATCGGCGTGAATCCGGGTGAAGCCTTCATGGATCGCATGATCGCGATGGTGGAATCGGCGAAACGGCAGAAGACGCCGAACGAGATCGCGCTGACCATCCTGTTGGTGAAGCTGACGCTGGTGTTCCTCGTTGTGGTGGCGACGCTGCAACCGTTCTCGGTGTTCGCCGTCGCAGCGGCCGGCAACGGATCCGCGGTCACGCTGACGGTGCTGGTCGCGCTGCTGGTGTGCCTGATTCCCACCACGATCGGCGGACTGCTGTCGGCCATCGGTGTCGCTGGCATGGGTCGGATGCTGGAGAAGAACGTGGTCGCCACCTCCGGGCGCGCCGTGGAAGCCGCCGGCGACGTCGACGTCCTGCTGCTCGACAAGACCGGCACGATCACGCTGGGCAACCGCCAGGCATCGGCATTCGTACCCGCCAAGGGCATCCCGGAACAGGCGCTGGCCGATGCGGCGCAGCTCGCATCGTTGGCCGACGAAACGCCCGAAGGCCGCAGCATCGTGGTGCTCGCGAAGCAACGCTTCGATCTGCGCAGTCGCGATCTGCAGACCCTCAGGGGCCGATTCGTGCCGTTCACCGCACAGACGCGCATGAGCGGTGTCGACGTGGATGGGCGCCGCATTCGCAAGGGGGCAACCGATGCGATCCGGGCGTGGGTGCAGGCAGAGGGGGGGTCGTTTCCGGGCGAGATGTCCGCCGCGGTAGAAGCGATCGCGCGTCGTGGCAGCACACCGCTGGTCGTCGCCGAAAGTGCGCGCGTGCTCGGTTGCATCGAGTTGAAGGACATCGTCAAGGGTGGCATCCGGGAACGCTTCGCGGAACTGCGGCGCATGGGTATCCGCACCGTGATGATCACCGGTGACAACCGGCTCACCGCGGCAGCCATTGCGGCCGAGGCGGGCGTCGACGATTTTCTCGCCGAGGCCACACCGGAAGCCAAGCTGAAGCTGATCCGCGATCACCAGGCCGCGGGACGCCTCGTCGCGATGACCGGCGACGGCACCAACGATGCCCCGGCGTTGGCGCAGGCGGACGTCGCAGTGGCGATGAACACCGGCACGCAGGCTGCGAAGGAAGCCGGCAACATGGTCGATCTCGACTCGAACCCGACCAAGCTGATCGAGATCGTCGAAACCGGCAAGCAGATGCTGATGACGCGCGGCTCGCTGACCACGTTCTCGATCTCCAACGACGTGGCGAAGTACTTCGCGATCATTCCGGCCGCTTTCGCGACCACGTATCCGCAACTCGACGCCCTCGACGTGATGCGGTTGTCGAGCCCCGGCAGCGCGATCCTGGCGGCGGTGATCTTCAACGCGCTGATCATCGTGGCGCTGATCCCGCTGGCGCTGAAGGGCGTGCGCTACCGTCCGGTGGGTGCTGCGACGTTGCTCCGGCGCAATCTGCTGGTCTACGGCCTCGGCGGACTCGTCGTGCCGTTCATCGGCATCAAGCTCATCGATCTGGCGCTCGCCACGACCGGTCTGATCTGAGGAGAACACCATGCTCTCGCCACTCCGTCCCGCCGTCACGCTGCTCACCGCGTTCATGTTGATCACCGGCATTGCCTATCCACTGCTGGTCACCGGCATCGCGCAGACGGTGTTTCCGGCGCAAGCGAACGGCAGTCTGATCGACGATGGCGATGCCGTTCGAGGCTCGTCACTGATCTGTCAATCCTTCACCGATCCGCAGAACTTCTGGAACCGACCGTCGGCCACGGCGCCGATGCCGTGCAACGCGGCGGCATCGAGCGGCTCCAATCTCGGACTCGCCAACCCGGCCCTGCTCGAGGCCGTGAAAGCGCGCGTCGCGGCGTTGCGGGCTGCGGATCCGGGCAACACCGCAGCGATCCCGGCCGACCTGGTGACGGCTTCCGGCAGCGGACTCGATCCGCACATTTCACCGGCGGCGGCTGAGTATCAGATCGCCCGGGTAGCCCGCGCTCGCGGCATGACGATCGAATCGGTTCAGGCACTGGTATCCCGGCACACAGCGGGACGACAGTTCGCACTCTTGGGCGAGCCGCGCGTGAATGTGGTGGCGCTGAATCGCGCGCTCGACACCATCCCTTGACCATCGCCGGGCTGTGATCCAATGGCAGCCGTGAACGACGACGCCCGTCCCGATCCCGACGTCCTGCTCGCGCGCCTGGAACGGCAAGCGACGCAGGCTGCGCGCGGTCGCCTGCGGATCTATTTCGGCGCATCCGCCGGCGTCGGCAAGACGTTCGCGATGCTGTCGGCGGCCCGACAGGAGCAGGGGCGCGGCAGCCGTGTACTGGTCGGTGCCGTCGAGACCCACGGTCGCGGCGACACGGCTGCGCTGCTCGACGGGCTCGAGATCCTGCCGCGCCGTGACGGGGCAACGGGAGCGCACGTCTTGCCGGAGTTCGATCTCGACGGCGCCATCGCACGCAGACCGGACCTGCTGGTCGTCGACGAACTCGCGCACAGCAATGTCGCGGGCTCCCGGCACCCGAAGCGATGGCAGGACATCGAAGAACTGCTCGCGGCGGGCATCGACGTCTACACCGCGATGAACGTGCAGCACCTCGAGAGCCTGAACGATGTTGTCGGCGGCATCACCGGCGTGCGGGTCCGCGAGACCGTGCCGGATCGATTCTTCGATGCGGCCGACGAGGTCGTGCTGGTCGATCTGACCCCCGACGATCTGCTGGCACGCCTGGAGCAGGGCAAGGTCTATCTGGGCGAACAGGCCGCGCGCGCGGCGCAGAACTTCTTCCGCAAGGGCAACCTGATCGCGCTGCGCGAGCTGGCATTGCGGCGGGTCGCCGATCGCGTCGACGTCGACATGCGCGAATGGCGGCGCGAACAATCGGTCGAACCGCTGTGGCGGGCGGGCGCGTCCCTGCTCGCCTGTGTCGGACCTGCACCCGGCAACGACAATGTCGTACGGGCCGCGGGCCGGATCGCTTCGCAGATGGGTGTCGCTTGGGAAGCGGTGTTTGTCGAGACACCGCCGTTGCAGCAACTGCCCGAGCCCGAACGACGGCGGATACTGAAAGTGCTGCAGCTCGCCGAATCGCTCGGCGCACGCACGACGACGATGCCCGGTCAGGACGCCGCCGCCGCGATCGCGGCCCATGTGCGGTCACACAACTTCGCGCGCGTCGTCGTCGGGCGCTCGAACCCGAAGCGATTCCGCTTCCGGCGCGCCCGATTTCCGGAGCGCCTGGGCCAGCTCGCGCCGGACGTGGAGTTGATCACCGTGCCGACCGCGATCCGATCGTCGGGCCGCGACACCGCGGCCTCCGATGCCTCGACCACGTCGCCGGACGCCGTCGAAGCGGCCCGTTACGCCAAGGCCGCCACTGTCGTAGCCGCGGTCACGCTGACCGCGACACCATTGCGCGATCTGCTGGATCTGTCGAACATCGTGATGCTGTTCCTGCTGGCGGTGGTGGGGGTCGCGCTGCGCTGGGGGAGAGGCCCGGCGGCATTGGCGGCCGTGCTGAGTGTCGCCGCGTTCGATTTCTTCTTCGTGCCGCCGCGCTATACCTTCGCCGTCAGCGACGTCGAATACCTCGTCACGTTCGCGGTGATGCTGACGGTGGGACTGGTCGTCGGCCAGTTGATGTCGGGACTGCGCTATCAGGCGCGTGTCGCCATCTCGCGGGAGCGTCGGATGGGCGGACTCTACGCGCTCGCGCGCGAACTCTCCGGTGCGCTGACGGCGGAACAGGTAAGCGAGACGGTTGATCGCTTCGCGGCCGACAGTTTCCATGGAAGGACCCGACTGCTGTTGCCGGATGCGAACGACGAGGTGCGCCCCGCGGACGGCGCCGTGACGAACGGCATCATCGTCGACACCAGTGTCGCGCAATGGGTGC
This sequence comes from Burkholderiales bacterium, assembly GCA_026125595.1. Taxonomy (GTDB): domain Bacteria; phylum Pseudomonadota; class Gammaproteobacteria; order Burkholderiales. The sequence goes on from JAHCKV010000293.1 coordinate 3,975, forward strand.
ACGACCGCGGCGAGCCGGCCGGCATCGGCACTGACACGTTGCCGGGCGGCACGTTGCTGTATCTGCCGCTGCGCGCGCCGATGCGCAACCGCGGCGCGCTCGCGGTGGATCCGGGCAATCCCCGCTGGGCGATGGTGCCGGAACAACGACGGTTGTTCGAGACGGTTGCGACGCTGGCGGCCATCGCGCTGGAACGCATCCACTACGTCGACGTCGCCCGCGATGCCTTGGTCGACATGGAATCGGAACGGATCCGCAACGCCCTGCTCGCGTCGATCTCGCACGATCTGCGCACCCCGTTGGCGGGCATTCTCGGTGCCGCCACCAGCCTTGTCGAACTGGAGGCCACGTTGACCGATGCGCAACGGCGCGAACTGACGCGGTCGATCGTCGCGGAATCCCGGCGCATGGTGGAACTGGTCAACAACGTACTGCAGATGGCGCGACTCGAGTCGGGCCAGGTCCACGCGGTGCCGCAATGGATCACGCTCGACGAGCTGGTCGGATCGGCGTTGCGTGCGCTCGAACGGCCCCTCGCGGATCATCCGGTTTCGTTGCATCTTCCCGCCACGATGACCCTGGCCCATGTCGATCCGCTGTTGTTCGACCAGTTGCTGATCAATTTGCTCGGCAATGCCACCCGTCACACGCCCCGCGGAACGCCGATCGACATCACCGCAGCGCGCGTCGACGATCGTCTGGAACTGGAAGTGGCAGACCGCGGTCCGGGTCTGGGTGCGGTGGCGGCCGACACGGTTTTCGAGAAGTTTCGGCAGGGCCGCGGTGAATCGGCGGAAGGCGGAGTCGGTCTGGGCTTGTCGATCTGCCGCGCGGTCGCCCGACTGCACGGCGGAACAGTGACGGCCCGGAATCGCGAAGGTGGTGGTGCATCGTTCGCCGTGAGCGTGCCGCAACCACCGCTACCGGCAGCGCTGCCGGCGGAGGTCGCGTGAGCGGCGGTCGGATCCTCGTGATCGAGGATGAGCCGGAGATCCG
>JAHCKV010000294.1 GCA_026125595.1 Burkholderiales bacterium
TCGAAATCGACGGTCCGGCCGAGGGCCTTCGTGAACGCTTCGGCGATCCGGCCACGCAGCGGCGCGGCATCGACGGAAACGCCGACCACGGCGACGTAGATCACGAATGCCGCGATCAGCGTGACCAGAACGCCGATCGCTATCAGTGTCCACTTCAGCGTGCGGCCGGCGATGCGACCACCGCGGCGGGCCGCGACGACGCTGCCGTCGCGCAGCGTCGTCAGCACGCGTCGCGTGTTGCCGGTGGGAATCGGGGGCGGGAGCAGGGGAGCGGTCATCGGGACGGGAAGGCTTCGGGAGACAACGGCGCACCCGGTGAATCCGGTTGACCGAAGGCGGTATGCTCGGACCTGTCGATCTGTCCGGAGATGCCATCCATGACCCGCATGCTAGCAGTGCTGCTGCCGATCCTCATCTGTTCGCCGGCCGGTGCCGTCGAATGGGTCCACATGGGTGATGACGCGACGGCCCGTCATTACGTCGATGTCGATACGCTGGCCCGCAACGGCGACGTCGTGCGCATGACCAAGCGTGCGGTGTTCCGCGACCCGCAGCCCGTCGGTGGCATCGCCGGCATGCCCGTGATCCGGGAATCGCTCGGCGTCGTCGAGGACGACTGCGCGCGCGAACTGCACCGGGTCGTGTCGCTGCAGTTGCTGACCGAAGGCGATCGCGTGCTGTGGAATTCCGGCGACATGCGACGGGTCTGGGAGTCCATCGACCCCGGCACGCCGGGCCAGGCGACGTTGGCGTTCGCATGCGCGCGAACGGGGTTCGACGCGACGGCGAAGTGAGTCACCGGTGCGGCTCGACGATTCCACGCCCGGGCTGTTGCTGTTCGACGATCAGCCGGGCGGACTGCGGATCGTGCCGCTGCTGTTCGTCGCGGTCGGCCTGATCGGCGCGATCGCATCGATCGGCGCCGGAATCCGGGCCGAGGTCGGTCCGCTGACGGCGCTGATCGGCGCCGTCGGATCGATCGCCGCCGTCGTCGTGGGCATCGGCGTCTGGCGTGCAACGCCGGCGACGCGCGTCCGCTTCGATCTGCGGCGCCGGCAACTGCAGGTGTTCCGCTCCCGACACGCCGACAACGGCCTTGCGTCCGACTTCGACGCGGTCGACGATATCGTCGTCGCGCAGGATCGTGACATCGACGGTGATCCGGTGTTCCGGTTGTCGTTGCAACTGCGCGACGGGCGGGCGATTCCGCTGTCGCTGCACTGGCGAGCCGATCGAGAGGCGCACGACGTGATCGCACAGCGGTTGCGCCGTGCCTGCCGCGACGTGGTTTCAAACGAATGATTGATCCGATCGGCTCATCAGATTTTCGTTCGAAAGCTCACAAAAAATCACCCACGACGACAGTTTTTTTTCCACAATAGGCGGCATCGATACCGCCCATGCGAACGCGCCGCGAGCGCGCGGGGCGGAGTACTCAACGACACAAGATTCGAGACCCGTCCGCCCCGTGGTGAGTGGCTCCGGCCCCGCCCCGCGGACATAGCCCCGGGGGATTCCATGTTCAGCCGACGCGCGCGTTCTGTCCCACCGGCTCGTCCGGTCCGTTCGTTCCCACCCGTGCCGTTCCGTCGCCGCCCGCTGTTCGAAGCCCTCGAGCCGCGCATGCTGCTGTCCGCCGATGTGCCGTGGGTGGCGCCGGTCTACGTGCCGCCGGTGCAGTCGGTCGAGCCGACGTCGGCCGGCACTGACGACGCACCGCTGCTGACGCTCGATACCGGGCTTTCGTTCGAACCGCTGCGACCCGCCGGTTCGCTGGTGCATCGCTGGCAGGGCAGTGGCGCGATCGAGTCCACCGACGCGGTCGAGACCCACGCGTTCGACCTCGATGCCGGTCAGCGACTGTCCGTCGTGTTGACGCCGGAGAATCCCGGCGCGACGTTCCAGGTGCAGGTGTTCGATGCCGACGGCGTACTGCGGCGAACCGGCACGTCGTCGGCCACCGGCGAAGTCCTGCTGCAGGACATCGAGATCGCCGCGGCCGGCACGTGGCAGATCGAAGTCAGCGGTATCGACGGCTTCACTGGCGCATATGAACTGACTGCCGTCCTCAACGCAACCATCGAGACCGAGGCGGTGACCGGTGCCGACAACGGCACGGCGGCGCTGGCGCAGGCGCTCGACGGGTCGTCGTTCCCGTTGCCCGGCGACGCGGATCGTCTGGCCGTCATCGCCGAACTGCCGGCATCGATACCGGTCGTCGCGGCCGATTCGTTCGACGACGGCCTCGGCGGCGCGTGGGTGCTCGAGTCGGTCGAAGGCGGCTACCCCGCGTACATGGAAGTGCGGGAGTCCGATGGTCTGGACGGCGGACCGGCGCTGTATCTGGAGGTCGGCGACGGCGGCCGCAACGATGCGGTATGGACGGTGGATGTCGACGGTGCCGGCGCGCCGGTACTCGAGTTCTGGTATCGCAGCGATCGCCACATTTATGGCTATGGCGGCGAGGCGACCGCGCTGGGAACCGCCGCTGCCGGCGACCCCGGCGAGACGACGGTCGAAGTCAGCTTCGACGGTGACAACTGGGTGCAGTTGTCGCTGTTGCCCGCCGATACCGATGGTTCGTATCAACATTTCAGTCTGGACCTCGCGGCGGCCGAGTTGCCGTTGTCCGGCGAGATTCAGATCCGGTTCGTGCAGGCCGGTGCCGTCGGCGAATTCCACTATGCGTGGCTCGACGGGCTGCAGATCATCGACGTCACGCCCGAGACCGACTGGTTCAGTTTTCACCTCGACGCCGGCCAGGTGGTCTCGCTGGCCGCGCAACGCGCGCTCGGACTCGCTGCGGGCGACCTGAGATTCGAACTCACGGGTACCGACGGCGCGCTGATCGCATTGAGCGTACCGGCCGGCGCCGGTGAAACGGTGCAGTCGATCACCGATTTCGTCGCGACCGAAAGCGGGACCTATCGGGTCGCGGTCTCCGGCAGCTTCGTCGGCGAGTACGTGCTGGCGGTCACGCGGGACGCGCAGTTCAGCCTGTCCGGTGACCTCGAAGCCGGTGGTGTCCGCGATCTGACCCGCACCGGGGTCGTGCTGGGCAGCCTCGGTGCGACGGCCGAATCCGAGTCGATCGAACTGGGCTACAACCTCGTCGACGGCGACGGCTTCCTGTGGGATATCCAGGGCGACGGCCAGATCAACAACGGCACGTCCGACGCCTATGACGGCGGGCTGCGGCTCAACGGGTTTCAATATCAGTCCACCGGACTGACCGATGCGGACGGCCGCCAGGTCGTGATCGGCCCGCAGATGCAGGATGTCTTCGAAGACAGCCGCAAGATCTACGTGTCGGATACCGCAGGCTTCGCGCGGTTCCTCGAGATCGTCACCAACACCGGCACGACCGAGGCCAGCTACACCGTCGGCGTCGTGTCGAATCTCGGATCGGACGGCAGCACGCAACTGGTCGCCACGCAGACCGGCTCGACGTTCGTGACCGCGGCCGACGGCTGGATCGTCACCGACGATCCGAGCGATGGCGGAGGCGATCCGTCCATGACCCACGTGGTGCGCGGCACCGGTGGCAGCGCCACCCCATCCGCGTTTTCACAGAATTCCGACAATCTGAACTTCACCTACGATCTGCTGCTGGCGCCGGGCGAGACGGCGATCGTCATGCACTTCGCCGCACAGAGCCAGAACCGGGTGAACGCGATCGCCAAGGCCAACGATCTCGCGGCGCTCGGCAGCGGTGCGCTGACCGGCATGACGGCCGACGAGCTCGCCGCCGTCGTGAACTTCGATACGGCCGGCGTGTTCGGCCAGGCTGGCGAGTATGTGTTGTCCGTCGCCGCCGGTGATGAGCTCGTGTTGCAGACCACCACGCCCGGCGACGGGCCCGGCGCGCCGGTCAACGACGCCGTGCTGCAGCTGCAGTTGTTCGATGCCGACGGCAATCTCGTGGCCGAGACCGCCGCCGATGCCGGCGACGGTCCCAATGCCCGACTCACCTACACCGCCGTGACGGGCGGTCTCTATACCGTGCGCATGCTGGCGCAGGCCGGCGTCGGATCCGTCGTGCTCGAAGCCCAGGGAGCGACCGGCGGCGTCGCAGCGCTCGCACCGCACGTGACGGCGACGGTGCCGTCGGAGGGTGCCACGGTCGGCGCCGGTACACCGATCCGCCTGGTGCTGTCCGAATCCGTCCTCGCCAGTTCCGTCGACCCGACGGACCTCGTCGTGGACGGCGGCGCCGTCGTGACGGACGCGTGGCTCGAAGACGGTCGCATCGTCGTGTACCTGCTGTCCGGTGCCGACCAGGGGCAGATCTACACCTACACACTGACCGAAGGCGCGCTGACCGACCTGCAGGGCGACGGCAACGAAGCGTTCACCGGCACGTTCGCGATCGACGCGGACGGGCCGACGGTCGAGTTCCATCTGCCCGATTTCGTCAACCAGCCGTTGTACGACGTGCGGTTCTACTTCGACGAACCGATCGATCCGTCGAGTCTCGATCTGGGCGACGTCGTGTCGTTTACCGGCCCGTCGGGTCAGGATCTGCTCGATCAGGTGGGTGGAATCTACATCGGTGGCGAGGGCGGCAACGAAGTCGTGGTCTGGTTCTACGACGGTCAGGCCGAGGGGGGCACCTACCAGCTCACGATCGGTCCCGACATCCGCGATTTCGCCGGCAACGCGATGGATCAGAACGGGGACGGCCAGCGCGGCACCCCCGACGACACGTTCACGGCCACCGTGGTGCGCAGCACACCTGATCTGCTGGTCGAAGCGATCGACGCGCCGACCGGTGCCACATTCGGCGAAGCGATCACCGTGGTTGCCACGATCCGCAACGACGGCGACGCACTGCTGGAAAGCGGCTGGTACGACGCCATCTATCTGTCGGCCGACGCGATCTGGGACGAGTCCGACCGGTTCCTGACCGATGTGTATCGCAGCGGGGTCGATGCGGGCGGCACCTACGAGGTGCAGTTCAA
>JAHCKV010000295.1 GCA_026125595.1 Burkholderiales bacterium
CATCGTGCGAGCAGCATCGCCGTCGCGGAAGCCGCCAAGGTGATCGAAAACACGCAGCGCGATCTGAACATCGCGCTGATGAATGAACTGGCGCTGATCTTCCACCGACTCGGCATCGACACACTCGAAGTGCTGAAGGCCGCCGGAACCAAGTGGAACTTCCTGCCGTTCCGTCCCGGCCTGGTGGGCGGACATTGCATCGGCGTCGATCCGTACTACCTGACGTACAAGGCCGAGAAAGTCGGCTACCACCCGCAAGTGATCCTCGCGGGCCGTCGCATCAACGACAACATGGGCAAGTACGTCGCCGAGCAGACGGTCAAACGCATGATCCGCTCCGGTTCATCGGTGCAGGGGGACGACGTGATCGTCCTCGGCCTCACGTTCAAGGAGAACTGCGCCGACACCCGCAACACCCGCGTGATCGACGTGGTCCGCGAACTGGAGTCCTACGGGGCCCGGGTCCACATCCACGATCCCGTCGCGAATCCGGAGGAAGCCAGGCACGAGTACGGCGTGACCCTCACTGCCTGGGACGCACTACCCAAGGCCAAGGCCATCGTGCTCGCGGTATCGCACGCGGAGTTCGCGCAGCGTTCGGTCGCCGATGTCGCCGGCAAGCTGAAGTCCGGTGGCGTGCTCGTCGACGTCAAGGGAGCGGCAGACGCAACGGCGTACCGCGCCGCCGGCGTCGACGTCTGGCGTCTCTGAGCACACGATTGTGACGGGGACGGAGCAACTCCTGGCCGGCGTGCAGGCCCGCTGGCTCGTGACCGGTGGCGCCGGCTTCATCGGCTCGCATCTCGCGGAGCACCTGCTGCGCGCGGGGCAGGATGTCGTGGTGCTGGACAACCTGTCGACCGGGCACTTCCGCAATGTCGAGCTCGTGCAAGCGGCGGTCGGAGTGGATGCGGCGCAGCGGCTGCGATTCGTCCATGGCGACATCTGCGATCTCGACGCGTGCCGGCACGCGATCACCGGCGCCGACTACGTGCTGCATCAGGCCGCACTCGGCTCGGTACCACGGTCGATCGAGCGTCCGACGGATTCGAATGCGGCCAATGTGACGGGCTTCCTGAACATGCTTGTCGCCGCAAAGGACGCGCGCATCAGGCGCTTCGTCTACGCGTCGTCGAGCGCCGTCTACGGCGATCATCCCGGACTGCCGAAAGTCGAAGATGCCGTGGGCGAAGTGCTGTCGCCCTACGCCGCGACAAAGCGCGTGAACGAGATGTATGCCCGCGTGTTCCTGCGCTGCTACGGACTCGATACGGTCGGCATGCGCTACTTCAACGTTTTCGGTGCCCGGCAGGACCCCGACGGCCCTTACGCCGCGGTGATTCCGCGCTGGGTTCAGGCGATGCTGCGGGGGGAGCCGGCGTGGATCAACGGCGACGGCGAAACCACGCGCGATTTCTGTTACGTCACCAATGTCGTGCAGGCCAATCTGCGTGCGGCACTCGGGACGAACGCCGCGATACCGGGCGAAGTGTTCAACGTTGCGGTCCATGACCGGACCTCGCTCAACACGCTGTTCCGGACATTGCGCGAACTGCTGGCCATCGATGCGCCTCAGGTCGCCAGCGCGGAACCACAGTATCGAGAATTCCGCGCCGGCGACGTGCGACATTCGCTCGCGGACATCGGCAAGGCGGAACGCCTTCTGGGTTATCGTCCGACGCACTCGCTGCGGACGGGACTCGAGGAGGCTCTGCCATGGTATGTGCAACAGTTGAAATAGCTTCCGCGCGTCGGACACCCACCGTCGGTGTCGCAATCGCGCGCGGCATGTTCCGGATCGTCCGGCTGGCGGTCGCCACCATCGGCGTCTTCGCGCTGCTCACCGGAATCGCATCGGCCGATCGTGAAGACGCGATTGCGAAGATCAAACCGTCCGTCGTGGCGATCGGCACGCTCGACCTGACCCGCAGCCCGGCATTCAGCTTTCGTGGCACCGGCTTCGCGGTCGGGGACGGCAAGCTCATCGCCACCAATGCCCATGTGCTGCCGAGCACGCTCAACACGGAACGCCGCGAGACCCTCGCCGTCGCGCTGCCGAGCGCCACCGGTGGTGCCGCCGTTTCGATGGCAGCCCAGATCGTCGCTGTCGACCGCGAGATGGATCTGGCGTTGCTCGCGATCGACGGCAAACCGCTGCCGGCCGTCGCGCTCGCCCCCGCCGGCTCGAAGGTGCGCGAAGGTCAGAACGTGCTGTTCACCGGGTTCCCGATCGGCGGCGTGATCGGCATCATCCCCGCGACCCATCGCGCGATGGTGTCGGCGGTCACGCCGCTCGCGATTCCGCGAAACACCGCAGGCGAACTCGACGCGGCGGCGATCCGGCGTCTGTCCGCGACTCCCCCCACCGTCATTCAGCTGGACGGCACGGCGTATCCGGGCAACAGCGGCAGCCCGCTCTACGACGACACGGGCATGGTCGTCGGCGTGATCAACATGGTGTTCGTGAAGGGCTCCCGCGAGAATGCCATCTCGCAGCCCAGCGGCATCGGCTACGCGATCCCGATCCAGGCGCTGCAGGACCTGCTCGCCAAACGCCCGCGTTGAAGTCCAGGCGCCGTCAAGGCAGCGTGGATGTTCCTTCGACGCCCTCGGACCGCATGTCGAACGGGAACACTTCCCGCAACGCCAGCAGTTCCACGAGCACGCCCTCGGCCCGGTCGAACGGTGTCGTGCTGCCGATGCCGAGCAGCCCGTCGAGACACGGCCGCAGCGGCGACAACTCGATCGGCAGGCGCAGCAGTTTCTCGATCTGCAACGCGGGCGTCGCCAGCGTCAGTTGCGTGCCGGCCGGGACCGCATCGAGCAACGCGCACAGCATCAATCCCAGCGCCTTGAAGTCGAGCCGCCGCCCCTCGGCCGAATCCGGAAGCGGCGCGCCGTCGCCGGCGTGCTGCGCGCCCGGCGGCATCAAACTCGCCAGCACGCGGGCGGTGATGTTGAAATCGGCCATCACGACGACACCGCTGTCACGGAAGCGGAAATGCTCCGGCCCCAGTGCACCGTGAAACATGCCGAGCGCGTGGAACGCATCCAGCGCGAGGCTCATCTGCGCGACGTGATTCAGCGCCAGGCCGATCGGGATTCCACGTCGGCGAATAGCCTCGGTCAGTGTGCCGCCGGGCAACCATTCCAGCGCGACGTAGCCGATGGTGTCGGTTCGGCCGACGTCGAACACGGACGCGACGTTGCGCTGGTCCAGTTCGGCCAACCGCGCGTACTGCTCCAGGTAGCGGTTCGCGAACTCCATCGGCACTTCGGACAGCGACACGGTCTTGACCACTTCCTCGCGGTCGCGCGGCACATGCACGGCCACGTAGGTCGTCACGTGGGAGCCCTGCGCCAGACGCCGCGCGATCCGGCGATCCTTCAGGTTCGGTAACCGGTCTTCCCCGATCGCGCGTTGCGCACCGAACAGCACCGTCTTGTCGGTGGCACTCGGATCCACGTCACCGGCCAGCCGCGCCAGCACCGTGTTGGCGAGGACAGCCTCGCGGGTCTCGGTCATGATGCCCAACTCACCCGGCTTGGCCATGCCGGGATTGAATCCGAGTACTTCGACGATCGGGATCGTCGTGCCGTGATCGGTATCGGTCATGGAGGCCTGGCGGCCATACAAGAACCGCGCGCCGGCCAACATGGCCGCTCCGCCGGACGCGGCAACGCTCCAGCCGAGCCCTTTGGTACGACCGTCGAGGCGCTGCGCGAGCTCGACCGTCTGCCCGGCGATACTTGGCGCGAACGACCCGTTCACCGAGATCCGCGACACGATAACCGTCCCGGTATGGACGCCGCAGCCGATCGACAGCGGCGGCACGAAGACATCAGTGAGGTTCGCCGAAGCCCATTGGCGCACGCGCCGCGCCGACAGCAGCGTGCCGAGCGCCGATTCGATGCCGCGCGTGCAGTGATTGCGATCGACATTGGGACCGTCCTCGAACAACGCCGAGAAGCCCGTGGCATCCATCCGGACGACCCACCCGCCATTGCGGGCGACGACTTCGCGGCTTTCCGAGAAGAAGCGCTGCAGGATCGCTTCGAGCGTCCGGCCGCGCAGCGACCGGGCGAGCGTCACGAGATTGCGCAGAACCACCTGCAGAACGGTCGCTTCCTTCGATTCGATCAGCAGGCCCTTCGCGGGCTCCGCCACTTCCGACAGCCGCGGCATCGCGTTCGGCGTGCGCACCGCCAGCTGAGTGACACCGATCGAGTCGTAGAGCCGGATGTTGACGGCCTCCAGCAGCATGTTCCGTGTGAGCGGCTTCGGCAGCACCGCATCCGGATCGATCGACATCGCCTGGGCACTGCCGACCGTATCGCCGGCCGGCACCAGAAACAGCAGCGGCAGATTGGTCGTGCGCGGGCTGGATCGCAGCGCCGCGGCAAACGCGAAACTGGCGCCGCCGGGCAGATCGGTCGCGAGAATCACGAAGTCCGGCGGCTCGCGCCGGACGGCTTCCAGCGCCCGCTCGGTATCGGGCGTCGCCTGAACGATGAAGCCTTCGGTCAGCAAATGCAGCTTGAGCCATTCCCGGAGCTGCGGGTCCGGCTCCACCACGACGACTTTCGCGCCCGCCTTGGCCTGCTGCGACATAGCTCCTGCCTTCTCCACCTTCATCGGATCCGGCCCCGTCGGCCGCACCAGAAAACAAAGCCCCGCCGGCACCCGGCAGGGCTCTGGACCATAACGGAGATCGGCTCAGTGCGCCACTGCTCCCTCCGCGTGGATGCCGGTGTTCTGGCGCACATACAACTCCTCCCACTTCTCGTCGGCGCGCTTGTCGCGGAACAGCAACGATCCGATGAAAACCCCCAGGAACCCCAGCGGGATCGAGATCAACCCCGGATTGCGCAACTCGAACAGCGGCTTTTCGAGTCCGACCAGCGACGTCTGCTTGCCGGCGAACTTCGCGATGGTCGCCTGGGATTTCTCGACG
>JAHCKV010000296.1 GCA_026125595.1 Burkholderiales bacterium
CGACCGACTTGAAGACCGTGATCTCGTCATCGTGGTCGCGCCGGGGAATCACTCCCGCATCCAGGCCGGACAACGCACCGCGGATGTCCGCCCGGGACAGCACGCCTGCCGCGATCGCCTGCACGATGTCGCCGCCTTCGGCACAGGCGCCCGCCAGCGTATCGACCCAGACCGAGCCCACGGCCATCGCCGCGGCATCGGTTTCCCGCATCGCGGGTGTGAACGCACCGACCAGATCCAGGTGGGTTCCGGGCTGCAGCCAGGCCCCGTGCACCAGGGGCTCGCGGGACAGCGTCGCGCAACTGATGACATCGGCCTCGCGGACCGCGTCTTCCAGATTCGCTGCGACCCCGGTCTCGATACCGGTTTCGGCCCGGATCCTCGCCGCCATCGCTTGGGCGGCATCGGCACGACGCCCCCAGACGGTGATACTGGAATAGGACCGGACCGTCGCATGGGCCGCGGCGAGATTCGGCGCGAGCCGGCCGGTGCCGACGATCAGCAGCCGCGACACCGATGCGCGCGCGAGATATGCCGCGGCCAGCGCGGATGCGGCCGCCGTCCGGCGCGCCGTGAGTTCGGCTCCGTCGAGCAGCGCGAGCGGCTTTCCGGTGCGGGCATCGGACAGGATGTACAGCGAATGCACGGCCGGCTCGCCGCGGGCTGCGTTGCCGGGTGCGACCTGCAGCACCTTCACGCCGACCACTTCGCCGGGGCGCCATGCGGGCATCAGCAGCAACGTGCCCGCCGGTTCGCCCGCGCCGTGCTCGATGGTGTGGTGATGACGCTGCGGCACCTGCGCACCGCGGCGGAACGCCGCTTCGATCCGGGCGATCAACAGCGGCCACGGACACGCCGCGCGGATCATCGCGGCGTCCACGAGAATCGCGCCGGCGAAAAGCGGCGCCGATGCAGCGTGCATCGTCGAGGGATCGGAAGTCATGGACGGAGCCTCGACGATCGGCCACCGCGCGTCAACGTTCCGGCGACGACGCCACGATGGTAGTCTGAAGCCCATGAACGCTCCGACTCCCCCGCCCCTGGACGCCGGCCTCGAGCGCGAACTCCGCGCCGCCGCCGACGCGCTCCAACCCGATCTGCATCAGCTGCTGTCCACGCTCGTCGCCTTCCCGAGCCTGATGGGCGAAGAGGCTGCCGCGCAGGATTTCATGGAAGGCCTGTTCCGCGGCATGGGCCTCGCCGTCGATCGTTTCGCGGTGGATGATCGCGAACTGGTCGACATGCCCGGCTACGCGCCACCGACCGGTCGTTGGCAACGGCACGACAACGTCGTCGCGCACTACCAGCCGCGCGAGCACCGCGGTCGCTCCCTGATCTTCAACGGCCATATCGACGTCGTGCCGATCGGCGCGGAAGAACTGTGGACCCATCCGCCGTTCGCGCCGCTGATCCGTGACGGTCGGCTCTAGGGCCGCGGCGGCGGCGACATGAAGGCCGGCATCGCGGCGTATGTCATCGCGTTCGAGGCGCTGCGCCGACTCGGATTGCAGCCCGCCGCGCCGCTGTGGATGCAGTCGGTCGTGGAAGAGGAATGCACCGGCAACGGTGCGCTGGCCTGCCTGCAGCGCGGCTACGTCGCCGATGCGGCGATCATTCCGGAACCGTTCGATCACAGCATCATGGTCGCGCAGGTCGGCGTGCTGTGGGTGACCGTGCAGGTGTACGGCCGCCCCGCCCATGTGCTCGACGTGAAACAGGGCATCAATGCGATCGAGGCGGCGTTTGCGCTGTATCGCGGGCTCACGTCGCTGCGCGACGAATGGAACGCGCCGGGCTGCAAGCACCGGCATCCGGTGTACGCGAATCACGAGACGCCGCTCACCTTCAATCTCGGCAAGATCAACGGCGGCGAGTGGGCATCGTCGGTGCCCACCAAGTGCGAGATGCAGATCCGCTGCGGCATCCATCCGGGCATGAGCGGCGCCGAAGCCGCGGCGGCTGTCGAAGCCCGACTGCGGCAGACGGCATTGAGCGACCCGAGCCTCGCCGGCGTGCAATACAGCGTGAGCTACGGCGGATTCCGCAACGAAGGCTGCGTCATCGACCAGGAGCAGCCGATGATGCAATTGCTGGCCGACACCCACACCGATGTCATCGGCAAGCCCCCCGTGTGGATGGCCAGTACCGCGACCACCGACGCCCGTGTCTTCAATCTCTATGGTGCGACACCGGCCACGTGCTACGGCCCGGAGGCGACGCACATCCACGGCATCGACGAATCGGTGTCGCTGGAGAGCACACGGCTCGTGACCCACGTGCTCGCGCTGTTCATGGCCCGCTGGTGCGGGGTGGAGAAGATCCGACCGTGAGCGGCGGGACGACGCGACTCGGCGTGATCGCAGCGTCGCTCGTCCTCATCTCCGGCTGCGCGGTGCAGCCGATCACCGCGCCCCCGGACTCCGGGACGTCCACGACGCACTCACCCGGGCAACGGGCGCCGGTGCAAACCGCCGGCGATACCGCGGTCTCCGTCGCCATCGATCATCTCGGCACGCCCTATCGCTTCGGCGGCAACGGACCGGACGGATTCGACTGCAGCGGCCTCGTGCGTTTCAGCTATCGCGCCGCGGGCATCGACCTGCCGCGCGCGACGACGGATCAGCGCAAGGCCGGTCGCAGCCTCGCACCGGACGAGGCACTGCGGCCCGGCGATCTGCTGTTCTACGCACCCGGTCGCAAAGCCCCGCTGCACGTAGGTCTGTACGTCAGCGACGGAGCGTTCGTGCATGCCCCTTCGTCCGGGGGACAGGTTCGCACGGAACGAATGGAGGCTCCGTACTGGCGCCGCAGTTTCGTCGAAGCGCGTCGCGTTGCCGATGGCGCATCCGAGCCGACCCGGTGATGCATTCGCGGTAAGCTTCGGCCCCGGCGGCGACCTCCGCTTCCGTCCCATCATTTCAAGGAGACCCACACCATGAGTTTCATGTCGGAGTTCAAGGAATTCGCCATGAAAGGCAACGTGGTCGATCTCGCAGTCGGCGTGATCATCGGCGGCGCCTTCGGCAAGATCGTGGACTCGATCGTGAATGATCTCGTGATGCCGGTCATCGGCCGCGTCGTCGGCAAAGTGGACTTCACGAATCTGTTCGTGATGCTGGCCGACGCACCGGAAGGCGTGCCCCATACGCTCGACGCCTTGAAGAAGGCCGGCGTGCCGGTCTTCGCGTATGGCAATTTCATCACCATCGCGATCAACTTCATCATCCTGGCGTTCGTGATCTTCCTGATGATCAAGCAGATGAACCGGCTGAAGCGCGCCGAAGCGCCCGCCGCTCCACCGGCCACGCCCGAAGACATCGCGCTGCTGCGCGAGATTCGCGACAGCCTGAAGAAGTAGCCGCATCCGCCATGCGAAAACGGCGCCCGCGGGCGCCGTTTCGTTTGGTGCCGGAACGACGTGTTACTGCTTCGTGGACGGCGCGCGACCGGACTGCGACGCTTCGGCCGAATTCAGGTCACGGCTGACGCGATGGCTAGTCGACTCCGCACGATCGGCATACAGCGATTCGCGGTCGACATCGCGTCCGTAGACGCGTGCCCGGGCCTCCGGCTCACGGCCGTAGGTTTCCTCGTCGACGCGGTTGTGATCGAGCCGTTCGAGTTCGCGCGCGGAAACCGCGCGATCGCTGGCGACAGCGGCGAGCGGTGCCGCCACCGCGACAGCCAGAAAACCTGCTGCAACGATGCGTTCGAAGTTCATGAGCCCCTCCGATCGACGATGCGGGATTGCGGAATCACGACGGGCGCGGCGGCCGCTTCGGTCGACACGCAGATGCGGTCCAGCACCTGGGCGCCGAGCGAACCTTCGATGCGGTCGAGCATGACGGCGGCCGTCGCGTGGCCGGACTGGATCACCAGCGAGGCACCGCCTCGGGCACTCTGAATGCTCCAGTCGACCAGCGCGATCCGTTGCGGGACGCAGTCGTACCGGTAGCGCATGTGCTTGGCGAACCGGGGCCGCCACGTGCCTTCCGCGTCGGATGCGGCTGGTTGCTGCACGTCGACGATGATCTCCACTTCGCCGGTGGGGACCAGGCCGGTCGTGACGGCATTGGCAAAGCGCCAGGCGGCGACACCGCTGGCGGCCGGATCGGATGCCATGCCGGCACCCACATCCGCATGGGCCGGCACGATGCCGACCATCAAACTGAGAGCCAACCCCAACGCGACGGTAAAAGAAGCCGCGCCCGGACGGCCGAGTACTTTGGCGTCCATCTGAACATCTCCGTGATCTGAATCTTGTGACTACCACTGCTTTTTATGACTCGGATCATCGGCCCGCCACGGCTGCGGGTCCAATCGGAAGACGGTACGTCGACTATAACTAGCTGTTATTTAGAAATATTGAGACACGGCCGAGCAGCAACGGGTCATTTCCCATCGGATTCCTGCAACACAATGCCGGCCGCGGGCTTGAACAGCGCGAGATCCGGCGGTATTCCCGGGGTGTACTCGACATACCGGACGGCGAGCGCGCGCTCATCGGTTTCGATCACCACCTGATAGGGCAGACCATCCGACGTGCGCGTGTAGAGCGTCAGCTTCTTGCCTTCGATCTCCATCGACAGCGTGTGGCAGGTGACGCTGCCGACCGTGCGTTCCGGTCCGGGCGCGGCCTGCTTCTCGGTGAAGAACGGCACCTCCCGGCCCATCTCCAGCTCGGCGATCCCGACGGTTTCGCCGGGGAACACCGGAAAGCGCGTCTTGTAGGTCGGACCGGGATCCTTGCGGTGGGTCCCCTTCTTCGCGGTCTGGTCGATGGTCCAGATGTCGGGCTGCGCGACGATGACCAGCCGCTGCTCGCGGTTTTCCGGGTTGACCGGCTCTTCGAGTCGCAGGTGGCTGTCACCGATGCGCCACAGTCTGCGGGGCTGCGCAGCGAAACTGCCGGACGGAATGTTGAACGCAACGTACTGATATTGAA
>JAHCKV010000297.1 GCA_026125595.1 Burkholderiales bacterium
AAGGACAAGAGCGGCGAGAAGCAGGAACAGACCGAATGGCATCGCGTGGCGTTCTTCGGCCGTCTGGCCGAGATCGCCGGCGAGTATCTGAAGAAGGGCAGCCCGGTCTATGTCGAGGGGCGACTGCAGACCCGCAAATGGCAGGACAAGGATGGTCAGGAACGCTACACGACCGAGATCCGTGCCGATCGCATGCAGCTGCTCGGCGGTGGTCGGGGCGGTGGCGGTGGCGGGGGCGGCGATTTCGGTGACGGTCCGCCGATGGACGAGCGTCCGGCGCGATCGTCGGCACCCCGGCCGGCCGGCAGTCCCGCGGGCGGCAAGTCGCCGTCGAAGTTCGACGATCTCGAAGACGACATTCCGTTCTGATCGACCGGCGTCGGCCGGGATGCGAGGATGCGTCGCGTGCCGGCCGCGCATCGAATGCTCGCAGCTTTGCTGCAGGGCCGGCTCGTCCGGCCCTTTGCTTTCGTGGCGCGCAATTTGCAGCATCGCGCCACCTGCGCGACCGTCCTACACTGACGGCGGTGATCCTCCGGGATCCGACGGCGTGCATCCAACAACGGCAAGGAGACGCATCCATGGATCTCGGACTGAAGGGCCTGCGGGCCATCGTCACGGGCGGAACGAAGGGGATCGGACGGGCCATCGCGGAAACGCTGGCGGCCGAAGGCGCGGACGTCTCGATCTGCGCCCGCAATGCCGACGAGGTCAAGGCGACGGTCGCGGCATTGTCCGCGAAGGGTGTCCGTGCGACCGGCAAGGCGTTGAGCGTTGCGGATGGTCCCGCGCTCGCCGCGTGGGTCGACGAGACGGCCAAGACGTTCGGTGGCATCGACATCGTGGTGGCCAACGTGAGCGCGCTGGCCATCGGCAACGACGAAGCCGGCTGGAAGAGCGGGTTCGATGTCGACATGATGGGCACCGTGCGTCTGGTCGACGCCGCGATGCCCCATCTGCTGGCGAGCAAGGCCGCGGCGATCGTCACGATTTCCAGCGTGTCCGGCCGCGAGATCGACTTCGCCGCCGGCCCCTATGGCGCCTTCAAGGCTGCGATCATCCATTACACGCAAGGACTCGCGTTCCAGCTCGCCGGCAAAGGCGTTCGCGCGAACACCGTGTCGCCCGGCAACACCTATTTCGAAGGTGGTGTGTGGAATCAGATCAAGGACGGCAATCCGGCCCTTTATGCGGAAGCGCTGGCGCTGAATCCGACCGGACGCATGGGCTCGCCGCAGGAAATGGCGAATGCCGTCGCGTTCCTCGCGAGTCCGGCGGCGAGCTTCGTGACCGGCACCAACCTCGTCGTGGACGGCGCGCTCACGCGGGGTGTGCAGTTCTGATGTCCATCGTCCGGCACGCACCGTTTGTGGGCGCTGCAGGCGCCCGCGGCCGCGAATGCGTGCAGCGACGCCGTCGACCCGAATTCCGATGCAACCCCAGGAGACCGACATGAGCTGGCTCGAGACTTCGATCATGAACACCCTCGGCGTGGGCCGCGGTGGCAAGACCGTCACGCACGAACTGACCGAAGCGAAACAGGGCAAGTACCACTACACGATGGGCCCCTATTCCGATCCGGTACTGCACATCAAGCCCGGTGACCGCGTGATCGTCGAGACCCGCGACGCGTTCGAAGGCGCGATCAAGACCGAGCAGGACATGCCGACGCAGAAGCTGAAGATGCCGTTCCTGAACCCGCAGAACGGCCCGATCATGATCGAGGGCGCGGAGAAGGGCGACGTGGTCGCGGTGTACATCGAAACCATGGCGCCGCGCGGCCCGAACCCGCGCGGCACCTGCGCGATGATCCCGGAGTTCGGCGCACTGACCGGCACCTACTACACGGCCACGCTGAACGATCCGCTGCCCGAGGTGGTGCGCAAGATCAACGTCGACGAACAGTTCGTCTACTGGAGCGAGCGCGTGACGCTGCCCTACAAGCCGCACATCGGTACGTTGAGCTGCTCGCCGGAAATCGACTCGATCAACTCGCTGACACCGGACAACCATGGCGGCAACATGGATCTGCCGGACATGGGACCCGGCAGCATCACGTACCTGCCGGTGCGCTCACCCGGCGGCCGGTTGTTCATCGGCGACGCCCACGCCTGTCAGGGCGATGGCGAAGTCTGCGGCGTCGCGGTGGAGTACCCGACGGTGACGACCATCCGTGTGGACCTGATCAAGGGCTGGAACATCGAGTGGCCGCGGCTCGAGAACGAGGAGGTCATCATGGCCATCGGCAGCGCACGGCCGCTCGAGGATGCCGCGCGCATCGCGTACAAGGAGCTGGTGCTGTGGATGGTGAAGAATTACGGCTTCGACAAATGGGACGCGTACATGATGTTGAGCCAGTGCGGCAAGGTGCGCCTCGGTAACTTCGTCGATCCGAAGTACACGGTCGGCGCCGCGATCAGCAAGAAGTACCTCGCGCTCAAATAACGGCGGTGCGGGGCGGAGCCGGTGGCCGCCGGCTCCGATGCGGATCAGCTCAACGACACCGGCGACGTGGTGAATGCCGGCACCGTCAGCAGCAGACTCTCGAGCGCATCGACGAACAGCTTCACCCGCTGCGGCACGTGGGCTTCGTGGGGATAGAGCGCATTGATCTCCACCGGCATGGCTTCGTAGCGCTGCAGCACCCGCTTCAGGCGACCGGCCTGCAGATCGTCGAAGTACATCCACAGCGGGCCGATGGTGATGCCCATGCCGGCCAGGGCGGCATCGCGCAGCGCGCGCACGTTGTTGGAGCGGAAGCCGCCGCGCACCTGCACGGTGACCGGACCGTTGGGGCCGCGGAAACGCCAGCGGTTGTCGGCCGACAGCAGGTTGTTCACCACGCACTCGTGGTTCAGCAGCCCGTCGGGCGTCGGCGGCTCGCCGTGCGTCTCGAGATAGGCCGGTGCGGCGAGGCAGACCTGCGGGCTCATGGCCACGCGCCGCGCGACCAGGCGCAACGGCGGCAGCGGGCCGAAGCGGATCGACACGTCGATGCCTTCCTCCACGACGTCGACGAAGCGATCCGACAGCGTGAGTTCCACCGCCAGCCCCGGATGGGTTTCCCGCAGGCGGATCAGCAGCGGCGCCAGGAATACTTCACCGAACGAAGCCGCCGAATGCACGCGCAGCGTACCGGCGACGCGGGTCGCACCGCCCTGGACTTCGGCGCGCATCTGCGCCGCTTCCTCGATCAGCCGCTTCGCCTGCGGATACAGCGTGCCGCCGGCGTCGGTGGGCTTGAGGCCGTGCGGGCTGCGTTGCAGCAGTGTCGCGCCATAGTGGGATTCGAGCTGCGCCATCTGCTTGCTGACGGTGGGTTGCGTGACGCCCAGTTCGGCGGCGACCTTCGAGAAGCTGCCGGTTTCGACGGCGCGCACGAAGACGGCGAGGGCTTCGAGCTCATCCATGGTGCGCTCCGACGCCGTGGCGCAATTCCGGGATGCCTTCATCCCAATGGGGATTGGGGCCGAATCGCGCGGCGCACACGTCGAGGAACGCGCGCAGCTTGGCCGGCACAGGCCGGCCCGGCAGATAGATCGCCTGCAGCGCGCTCTCGCGGAACGGCTGGTGATCGGGCAGCACGATCTTCAGTGCGCCCGTCTTCAGGTCCGGACCCACGAGGAAGGTCGGCAGCACGGCGAGCCCGAGCCCGGCGAGCGCCGCGCCGCGGATCGCGAGACTGGAATTCACGCGGAAGTTCGAATGCACGTCGGCATTCTGTTCTCCTTCCGGCCCGCGGAATCTCCAGGCCCCCACGTGCTGCAGGTTCGGATACACGAGGCAGTTGTGGTCGGCGATCTCCGCCACCGTGGCCGGCGTGCCGTGGCGGCGCAGGTAGTCCGGTGCGCCGCACAGCACCCAGCGAATCGGCGCCAGCGGTCGCGCGACGACGTTCTCCGACGGACCGGTGGCGATGACCAGGGCGGCATCCAGGCCATCTTCGACGAGATCGACGGCCACCCGGTCGTTCAGCATCAGGTCGATGCTCATGTCCGGATACTGCTGCAGGAACTCGGCGACGACGGCGCTCAAGTGCAGCATCCCGAAATTGGCGGGCGCGGACAGCTTCAGCCGGCCGCGGGGTTCGGACTGCAACTGGGCGACTGCGAGATCGACTTCCTCGGCTTCGCGGGCGATGCGGGCGCAGTGTTCGTACACCGTGGCGCCGACCTCGGTGACCGACAGCTTGCGCGTCGTGCGGTTCAGCAGCCGGGTGCCGAGCGATCGTTCGAGCCGGGCCACCTGCTTGCTGACCATCGAGGGCGACATGCCGAGCCGCCGGGCGGCCTCGGAGAAGCTCTGCGCCTCGACGACCCGGGCGAATACCACTAGACCTGCGAGATTCTCCAAGGCGGTACTCTGTGTCGAGCGAGAAACAATGTTTGTCCGTCCCGGGCGTGCGCGGGAGCGGGGCAAAGCCTACCATGGCAGCTTCCCGAGGGCGCATTCACGAATGATCCATCCGTCGCCGGCCGAATCCCGGCTTGCATCGGCTGTCCAAGCCCTCAACCTAGACGATCACGGACGAAGACAGGCGGTCACCGGACACCGATCCAGCGCCCGGAACCGCGGCGGGGTTTCCCGCCGGAGCCTGCGGATCCACCACGAAGGAAGGAGCTTCGAGATACATGGCCTTGCTGAACGTCACGCTCGCCGACAAGTACACCCTCGAACAGGGGCGCGTTTTCCTGACCGGTACCCAGGCCCTGGTGCGATTGCCGCTGATGCAGCAGCGCCGCGATGCCGCCGAGGGCTACAACACGGGCTGTTACATCTCCGGCTACCGCGGCAGCCCCCTCGGCGGTTACGACCAGCAGCTCTACGCCGCGTCGAAACTGCTCAAGGAACACAACATCCACTTTCAGTCCGGGGTCAACGAAGACCTCGCGGCGACGGCCTGCTGGGGCAGTCAGCAGACCCAGTTGAACGGGCAGAGCAAGT